>JAHEHN010000072.1 GCA_024644515.1 Gammaproteobacteria bacterium | reverse complement strand
TGAATACAGGCGACTTGAGCAACTCTGAATGGACCCAGAAATAGTCCGGGTGAATTTGCTTCCGTGTTACCCGACTGCCTTCGTGGGAAAGCTGCCCGTCTTCATCAATCAGATAGATATCAAGGTCAGGGGCAGCTTTTTTTATCCTGTCCTTCAGTCTTTCATAGGAAGGTTTGAAATAAAGGGCCTGCAATTTATGCTGATGTAATTCAAACACGTGTATCTAGTTCTATCTCAGGGGAGAACGAAAGTGTAATCCAGTGTATAGAATGGTTTATCCAGACCCTTCTCTGCGATTTCATCGGGATCAGTATGCTCTACCAGGTCTACTCTAAAATCTTTCACCGAGAATATTGTATCTGAATCAACATAAGGCGAACGGTTGAAGTACATCATAGTGGTAAATTCATCATGCCCATCTGCATGTATCTTGAAATGTATGTGCGCCGCTCGATAACCATGACGTCCGAGTTGATCCAGCATGGTGCCAGTTGGCCCTGATAATGGAACCGGATAATCGCCAGGCGCTACCGTTGCCACATCAAACTCACCATTAGCATCAGTCGTGAAACGTCCATAGAAATTCCATTCGGGTAAATTTTCCCTTTGCACGAAATAGTAGCCTTCGCCATTTGGCTGCCAAATATCAACCTTGGCACCGGCAACGGCTTTTCCGTCAGCATCGACAACATTGAAATGTATAAACAAAGGATCATCAACATCTTCAATTTTTCCGATCAATTCCCCGGAAGTTCTCTCGGGTAAACCGGGGATATACAGAGGCCCCTCCACGTTCATCTCGGTGGTAGTGGTGTTGTTTGCATCCTCAAGCAGAATCGCTATTTCGGAAATACCCAGGCAATCTGACATCAGGTGAACTTCACCCATGGGAAAGTCCTGATTGGGTTGAGCCAGATTAAAAATAAATTGGCGGCCTATTTCCAACTCTTCAGTAGTCAGATTCACTTCCTTTTGGAAGGCATGCAAATGCTTAATCAGACTAGAATAAATCTCATGTAGACGCGGATTCTTCCCCCCCCCATCGCCATGATTAATAACAGCTTCAGTGATATTTTCCAGATTAATTGCAGACATGGTCTGATTCCCCTTCTAGTAAAACTAATTATATTTTCTTGTGAATATTCAGTCTTAATTCAAAAAATTGTACTTTAGGTTTTTGGTGCGCCACTTTTGTACCTTTCTTTCCTTTAGTACCTTTTTTGCTTTCCTTTTCTTTCATTTCCTGAACAGCAGGGTAGCCCGGCGCAGCTGAGCAAAAAAGCATAATACCGCGTCATGAGAAATTATCCATAGCGGCATTCCATACAAGTTTGATGCGGGTCAATGGCAAATAAGCAACGGTAGTCCCGCTATCAACTGATCAGCTTCGGTATTATTCATCTCACTGCCGATCAACGACGCACACAGATTCAGCGCCTGCACAGGCATCACAGATTCACTCTGCAGCAAGGCCAGTGCCGGCCCTCCTCCGGCAATGATATCTCGCGTCACATCCGGACTGATAGCCCCTACCTGAGGCAGAAGATGAAAGTCATGTAGGGAATGCAGCGCCGAAAGCAATTTGGGGCCTACCATTTGTGGTGCTATTTTATCAGGGTTCGCTCGCCGAATAATGGACAAGACCGTTTCTATAAGAAAGGGCAGGACAACACAACCGCGTCGGAACAAACAAACCGCATTATGCACATTTTTTCTGACTTCCAGCTTGCCAGCTCCTCCTTTCGCCTGCTGTACCCAGACCTCCTGGCCAAAAGCGCAACTGCCCGGGCAGTCCAGTGTCATGGTCGGATCCAGTACAAAAACATCTGCATCCAGCCAGATCGCCTGCTCAAAGCCCTGATTATTGAGAGCTTCCCTGATTAAAACCAGGCGTGCAAAATCTGTTGCAACAGGCCCTTTGCCAGTTTTTTCCATATACCAATCGGGCACAAGATCGAATATTTCATCACCCACAAAACAGCGCTGATAGCCCTGTACATCACACCAGACACGAACAGAATCAAGACAGCGCTGAATCCATGGAGGAATGTCCTGGTTTCGAAATGATTGTATGACCAGAGTATTCATTTGAACCCCCATAAGGTCATTTCAGCAATACAGAAACCTCTCCAGGAAAAAACCAGCAACACTCTGCCTGTGGTTTTCAATCGCCATCACCGGTGGCAATAGGCCGCTTGCCATCCGTAATCCATTCACTCCAGGAGCCTGGATAAAGGGCTACTTCGTCAATTCCGGCCACCTTCAATGCGAGAATATTATGGGCCGCGGTAACCCCTGAACCACAGTAACACACCAGGGGTTTATTGGATTCCAACGCCTGTTTGAACTTTTCCCTTAATTCCGGACCCGTGCGGAAGCTTCCTGAAGCATCCAGATTCGCGCTGAAAGGAGAGCATATAGCGCCCGGTATATGACCGGCAACAGGGTCAAGGGGCTCTACTTCGCCTTTATAACGGGGCAATTCCCTGGCATCAAGAAGCACCTGCTTTCGGCTATCTACAGCGTCTGCTTCAACAATACGCACCAAGGAAGGCAAAGCCTCGTAATCGCTAGCAGCTCCCTGTGCAGGTTCAGGTATATCAGCCGATACCGCTAACCCTTCCCGCTGCCAGGCCTGCCACCCTCCATGCAGCACGGCGACGTTTTCGTGACCAATCCAGCGCAGCATCCACCACATACGCGCGGCCATGGCACCGCCCGCATCATCATATACAACAACCTGAATTTGCGGATTTATTCCCAGATCACTGACACTGCTAATCCAGGCATTTTTGTCTGGCAAGGGATGACGACCTGTCTTATCGGCTATATGCGGGGAACTCAGTGTATCTTCCAGATTTACATAATAGGCTCCGGGAATATGCGCCTCATCATAGGCACGTTGACCTGCCTGGGCATCGGCCAGGGAAAAGCGACAATCCACAATGCACCAGTCCGGATTTTGCAGATTCGCGAAAAGATCAGCGACACTGACCAAGGTATTTAACATGCTACTTCCTCATTGAAGATTTACTGTATCGACAATTATTTTTCAAATAATGACCACCTTGTGTCAACGTGATTTCGATTACAGCGTTTAAGGTAATAACGTTAACAGAGTTGGAGAACACCATGAAGAATACCAGGCAAAAGAATTTGGCTAAAAAGCTGTTAGTGGCAAGCGGCACAAGTTTTTTGCTCTCAGGATTTCTTGCCTCTCCGCTCATGGCGCAGGAAGAAGAGCGTGAAGGTCGTAGAGCCGAACATCGTGAGCAAATGGCAGAGCGCCGTGGTGAATTCAGGGAGAATAATTCGGATATTGCGGACAGGGGTGATGAACACCGAGAACGCAGACAGGAATACCGGGAAAACAATCCTGAGGAAGCCGCCGCCCGTCGTGAAGAGCGCAGACAAAGGTTTGAAGATGGTGAAGGCCCCCGTGGACCTGGAGGACCTGGTGGCCCCGGCCCCAGAGGACCAAGACCTGATGGCAGACCAGACCAAAGTGGGGATGAAAGTGGGCCTGAAGTCTAGGAGTCATTCGCAATAATAAAAAAGGGGCGAATTATCGCCCCTTCTTATTATCTCCGTATTATCTGCCTTTTTTCTTAAACTGTATCAGTCACCTTCAGAGGACTGACAATAATCCGGGCCATCTTCCTGTCCGAATGTTAATGACACTTCAAGACATTCAGACTCTTCAACCTGAAGCCCTGTCGTAGAGGTCAGACTCTCAACCTGATGCCCGGTTTGTAACTTTCTGGCCTCCGCTATTCGCATTGGGGTAACGGCTCTTGGATCCATATTCACATAGGAGCAGGTAAAGCCCCTTAGAGTGCACTCAGAGGTAGTATGAGCAATTACTCGAGCTTCCATTTCTTTTGCCATCAATTCCACAGCGGGCTCGTTTAAAACAATGGCATTGTTGGGTCGAAAAGTACCTACGCCGATTGCATAATCGATCGGCATCAACGGCTCGATACTCGCACCAAAATTGCCATCATTCTTCTTACCCAGATCATAATCACCAAGGTCCGCACCATGCTCAATGAGATATTCGATAATGGCAACATCCCCCAGATTAGCTGCAGCCATTAGCGGGGTAATGCCGTAATCATCATGCCAGTTCACTTCCAGATCATATTTCTCAACCAACAGTTTAATTAACTCCAGCCTTTCACTATAAGGATGCTGGAAATGGTAGCCATGGATGAAGCCGGTCCCGGTCGCCGCCCCCAATGCCGTCTCATTATCTTTGGACTTGATGAGGGGATCTGCGCCGTACTCCAGTAACAAGCGTGTTAATTCCAGATCTCCGGAAAATGCAGAGCGCATTATCGGCGTACCAAAAACAATTCGAGGTGAGCCACCACGCATGCGCGCTCTGGGCGTATCATTAACCAGTTGATTGGGATCAGCCCCGGCATCCAGTAATTTTTTAACCAGAGGTAATGGGTCATCAGTGACTACCCAGGGAAAATTCGGTGCAGTTTCCATATTACGGCGATCAACCGCCCAAAACAGGGGGTTAAAGCCACGTGCATCAGCCTGATTAACATCTGATCCACGATCAATTAACAGGGAAGCCAGGTCATAGTGACCATTGAATATCGCCAGGCCCAGCGCATTTTTTCCATCGGCGGTAAGCGCATCTATCTCGGCTCCGGAATCCAGTAGTAATTCCGCGGTATCCAGATAACCATCTCTGGCAGCAAAATGAATGGCTGTTAATTCACCGCTGGCATGTTGTATGGGACCGATTTCATCCTTCAGCCGGTCTCTGGGGGGAGACCCTTCAAAGCCTCTAGCGGTATCCGGTGGGACAAAAATAGTACGTGCATTCACCTCCGCTCCGCTTTCAAGCAGGAGTTTTGCGACACTGGTATGCCCTTCCGCTACTGCCCACATTAATGGTGTGGTGCGTCCCCATTCTTCACGCACATTAACTTCGGCCCCATTATCAAGTAGCACTTCCACTGCGTCGGGTATGCCTGTTCTGGCTGCCAGCATCAATGGCGTATCAGCAGTAATAGTTACTCTTGCATTAGGGTCATCCCCGGCGTCCAGCAGCAACTCAAGCATCGCAGCACTGCCATTGATAGCGGCAAGCTGAAGTGGCGTGGCTCCTGTCCTGTTAGCTGCATTCACATCCGCACCATTGCGTATCAAAAGCCGCGCTGATTGCAAATCGTTCCATTGCGCAGCCCAAAGTAATGCTGTTGCCCCATCAACCTGGGGTTCATTGACATCAAGCCCCTCTCTGATAAGAGTCTGTAGCCGGGAAAAGTCCCCTGCCTGCATGGCATCAGCAATTTGCGCACCCTGTACGACAGGCACCAAGGCTATGGATAGCAATAGAGAGAGGATAAGTTTATGTGTTCTCATAAGAAGTCTCCGGGTACTTTACAGCCCTGGGTTAATCTAAAATTTTTATTATAAAAAGTTAAACTAAAAACCTTATTCAAAAAGATTTATGCCTCTGGCCCTGCCCAGCCACTCTGCCAGACGTTCAAGCTCTTCATCATTTAATTTGGCACCCCGCTCTCGCTCATTGACAAGCAAAACACGCCAACCTTCGGGACTGCGTCTGCTACTCATTATGGGGTCCAGGGAATGGCAGGAAACACATCGGACTTCCATGAAAATTCTGGCATCGGCATTGTTAAAAAATTCAGTAATCTCCGGCGGCACATAATCTCTCGGAAAGGGAATGGAATCCGAGCCGAAGTTACTGCTTAAATATTGCAACAGAATCGCTTTTTCTTCTTCACTAGTTTCAACGCGACTATCGCCTACATGCTTTTCTGCCAGTAAGGTTTCCCATCCTGCGGAATCAAGTGCGAAGAAGGCATAATCATCAATACCATGGCAAGAGGTGCAGTTGTCCAAAAGGATATTTCTGATTGGCCCTTCCGGTAATGGTACATCCGGCCAGGTCGGCGGTCTGATCTGGGCCACCAGCTGATTACTAAAAAGTACCGCAAGCAAAGCCACTATTAATCCGAACTTCTTGTTTGGGCTAATCCCCATCAGACTATACTCCTGTCCTTTAGCTCAAAAACCTTAAGCGATTGGCAAAAGGTGTGTACTTCCACCAATACTGCTTCTTTCAATACCATAAAGGTGCAGAATGCTGAGCAGCATGTTGGCATGTTTTTCAGTATTATCCGGATACACAATATGGCGATTGCCCTTAAACGTGCCATCGATTTTACCTACCAGAGTTACCGGAATTTTTTCATGGGCATGGCGATGGGAATTGCCCATATTGCTCCCCATGAACAACAGCGAGTTGTCCAGGATATTACCGTCACCCTCAGGAATGTTTTTAAGTTTTTCCAGAAACTCGGCAACAATGCTGTAATGGTAACGATTCATCTTGGCATAATTGGCGATGTTATCGGGCTTGTCCCCATGATGGGAAGAACCATGCCATGCGCCGGTTGAACCTGATTGTGGATAGCTAAAGCCACTCAGGTCGCGTCCCATCATCATGGTAGCCGAACGCGTAATATCGCCCTCAAAAGCAAGCGCGATAAGTTCATACATCAAGCGGAAATGCAGATCCTTGTCCTGCGGTATGCCAAAAGGTACTTCCTCGCTAGGCTCCTCCACGGAGTTATTAAGTGCAATCTGGATGCGTCGTTCCAGCTCACGAATATTGTCCAGATAATTATCGATCCGGACTTTATCACCCGCGCCAAGCTCATGTTTAAGCTCAGGGATTTTCGCCGCCACAGAATCCAGAATAGAGGCATCAAGCATGCGACCGCGCTTTCTTTCCTCAACACTTCCTCCTGTACCAAACAATCTTTCAAACGCAACGCGGGGATTTATTTCAGTAGGCAATGGCTGAGTAGGGGAAATCCATGACATGGAGTTTGTATAGGCGCAGTTATAACCCCAGTTACAATTGCCGTAATTACCTGCATCTTCTACCCCCAATTGTAAAGAGGACAAAATGGTGTCACGACCATACTTTTCTGCAATAAGCTGATCGATGGAAACACCCAGATAAGGACTAACAGCATTTCGACGGGGACGGGCACCGGAAAATATTGCAGCGCCCCTGGCGTGGTTGCCGCCCGGCTCCTCTTCCGTAGAGAAACATTCCGGTATATCCAGACCACTAATCAAGGTGACATATTCGCGCAGATTTTCCAGTGGTTTAGTAATGTAGGAAAAGTCAAAGTCTGCACCGGCAGTGGTAGGACTCCAGTATCCGGGAGCAACACCGTGGGGATGCCAGACCCCCACAAAACGTCTTGCCGGTGCGGCAGATGCCGCTTTTGCCATTGAGGTCATGGCTGGCAGCATCGCGTCAAGAAACGGAAGACCGACGGTTACACCAGCCGACTTAAGAAAAGTTCTGCGTGGCAGCGACTTCTTGGTAATAAATTTCATACTGAGCTCCTTGGCGGAATATGGGAAATATGGCTGCTGCTTCTAATTAGCTGCCAGCTCCTCAACATTTTCACTGACTTTCATACGCATCTGAAACTGGGGACTGTTGACTACACCCAAAACCAGCGATGAAAAACGGTAATCATCTCTTTCTGCATCATTCACTATTTTTCTGACTGCAGGCATATCAGAATATTCAACTCCTCTGCCGACCCCATACGTCATCAGTTTTTCTACAGCAAAACGTGCAAACTGGGGAGAATACTTAAGTAACACTTCTCGCAAACCAACCGGCCCATTTACCGGTGTTCCATCCCAAAGTACAACTTCTGCATCAATCGGTGTCGATATTCCACCAAATTGCCGGGGATGACCGGCATGAGTTCGATACTTGCCATCTGCATTGAAATTCTCCAATGCGAAACCAATACCGTCCATAATGGCATGACAGGTTGCACAGGGTTCATTTTCACGATGCAAGGTAAGCTGGTCGCGTAAAGTGGTTATCTGCTCTTCACCGGTCTCTTCCAGAGCAGGGACATTGGCAGGTGGTGCAGGTGGGGGCGTACCCAGCAGATTTTCCAGCACCCAGACTCCACGTTTAACCGGAGAAGTGCGGAAATTCTCAGCCCAGGTCAGCGCCAGAAAGCTGCCCTGGCCCAAGATACCTCGGCGATAATCAAATTCATCACCCAGTTCCACGCGGCGAAAATGTGCCCCGTAAACGTTTGGCATCCCATAGTGCCTGGCCAACCTTTCATTGATAAAAGTGTAATCAGCATCAAGG
>JAHEHN010000003.1:20916-39713 GCA_024644515.1 Gammaproteobacteria bacterium | reverse complement strand
AGACAAAGCAGAAACAGGTTTTATGCATATGACATCGCGAGTGATAATTTTAAGAAGATTGTAGTTCAGCAGGAGCAGAATAATAAGGGGGCTGGAAGTTTCCAGCACCGGTAATAAAAAACCCGGCTACGTTGCCGCAGCCGGGTTTGAATGGTTGGTTTAAAACATTGGCTTAGAAGTTCATGTTCAGGCCAATCACGTAGCGCCGACCGATAGCATCGTACAGACCGTTGATGCCAGAGGTACCGCCGAGGAAGCCGACACCATCGCCTGGTGTCTGAGGTGGCTCTTCATCGAACAGGTTGTTCACCGTCAGGAAGACATTGTAGGTACTGCCTCCTTCACCGGTAAAGTCATAGCCGAGGGTGAGGTCGGTAATGAACACGGAATCAATCGTGTTGTCATCCTTTTCACCCGGGGGGCTGAACCTGTCCTGGGTCCAACTATCGATGTACTGGCCGTTCAGGAAGGCCCTGAAGTCGTTACGCCTGTAGGTCAGGTTGGTCAGGAAGCGGTTTGTGGGATCGGATCGGTCCAGGAAATCTCTTGGTGCACCCGGGACCAGCTGCGATCTCTCATCGATGTTGTTGCCAAGCAAACGCCAGCTCAGGCTCTCATCACCGCCAAAGAAGTTGACATCCGTGGTGTAGCGCATTTCCAGGTCGAAGCCTTTCAGGCGCAGCTCATCGAGGTTGAAGTAGATCGTTGTGATCCTCGTGATCTGGCCAGTTTCCGGGCTGCGTTCGATCAGATCACACAGTTCCTGTGCACCCGCGAAGCAGTTATCGACGATATCCTGGAATGGTGGCTGGGCCATGGCACCATCAATCTTGATGTCATACCAGTCACCGGAGATGGAGAAACCGGGCAGCCAGCTGGGCTGGTACACGGCGCCAAAAGTCAGGGTATCAGCCTCTTCAGGATCGACGTTGGGGTTGCCGGAATTTCGGCTGGCAGTAAAGATGAAGGAGTTGCCCAGGAATGGGTCAACTACTGCTGCACCACCGGCCGTTTCGTCGAAACGTTCCCTCAGGGTCGCGGCCCTTACGTCACGGGAGCTGGTGGCCCTGAGCCTGAGGTCATCGTTGAGCTGCCAGCTTAGGCCCATTTTCCAGGATTCGATGCCGCCGGACCCGGAGTAATCCGCGTAACGGTACGCCAGGCTGGCATCCAGCTGCTGGATCAGGGGAGCATCGGCGATCAGCGGGACATTGACCTCGCCAAATACCTCGTCAACCGTGAAGCTGCCATCAAGCACCGTGGTCGGGGTCTGGATGGAGCCAGTAAAGAGGATGCGGGACAGGTTGCCTGCACCCTGGAAACCGGGAGGTACGCTGCCTGCACGAATGCCTGCCATGCCGCCGGGTTGACCCTCTGGCACCAGGCCACGGAAGCCGGTGTTCTGGCCGCCGAGAAAAACAAACTCGTCTTCAAGTTCCTTCACCTGCTGCAGCACTTCATCCTTGCGATGGGAAGCGCCGAAGAAAGCCAGGATAGGGCCTGCGCCCCAGCCTTCGTGCAGCTGGCCGTCGATGGTGATTTCGGCAAAGCTCTGCTCGTAGAGGCTGGCAATGAACTTTTCATCATCCATCACATAGTCGATGCCATCCGGTGTACTGGCTGCGCTCTGGACGCCGCCAAGCAGGTTAATGGGGCGGCAGTCACCAAAGTCTGTTGGATTGGCAAGAGCAGCATAACAGGCAGGCTGGCCATCCGGGCCGATGACCGCGTCCATGGCGGGAAACAGGTAGGCCAGGTCAGGGCCGTTTCGAAACTGCTGGCGCTGGTCAACCCGACCGTACTGTGCGTAGCCCTTGATGTTCCAGTCGGTAAAGAAACCGGCGTCATCAAGGCGCAGGTTAAAGCCCACGGTGCCTGCCTTGGAACGGTCATTCTGGGTAATCGTGTATTGTCCCAGGGGGTTGTCCGCCTGGTTGTCACCGATAAGTGCCATATTGAATGAGGCCAGTCCCTCGTCGTCCATTATCTGCTGTACGTTGGCAGGCAGGAAGGGGTTTCCGGAGAAGATATTGACGGTCCAGGGGCCCTGCAGGAATGGGGTGGAGAACCAGGGGCTTTCCACTTCCGTGAAACCATACATGCCCTGAAAATAGACGTTCAGGTTGTCAGAGACATCATGGTCGTAATAGACAAAGACATTGTCCCTGTCATTGCGTGCCGAAATCTGGTTGTCGGCATCATTCTGCCAGTCTTGTGTTGCTGCAGTCAGGGCCTGGCAGTTACAGCCGCCCTGGAATGAGCCCACGCCTGAGAAAGATTGAGGGCCGGCAACGACATTACCGTCATCACGGCTGAATGCCCAGCGATGCAAGGCTGAGTTGGGTGCGTTGATAACGCCGCCAGTGGAAACCGCTGTGGAAACCACGTAGTCGCGAGTAATCAGGGTAGGTCCGTTGGGATCAGGATTGGTGATACGGGCTCGCTGCTTGTACCAGGAGCGGTCTTCCAGGGCCTGCTGGGAACGGATTGCCTGCTGGCGGAATGAATCAATTGAAAACAGCAAATGACCATTGTCGCCGACATCCCTGCCGTGGGTGAGTCCCAGCTCGTGGTTATCGCCATCTGCCCTGGAGGATGTCCCCGCCTGGGCTTTCAGCTTGGTCCCATTATAGTCGGTATCCAGGATGAAGTTGATGACACCCGCTACGGCATCGGTGCCGTAGGCGGCAGAGGCACCGCCGGTGACAGCCTGCACGCTGCGAATAGCCGCTTCTGGTAAGGCGCTCACGTTGGGAATACCCCAGCGGTTACCGGCCGGTACCCGGCGGCCATCCAGTAGCACCAGAGACCTTTGGGAGCCAGCACCGCGCAGGTTGAGGTTGGCACCTGCGGAGTTCCAGCCCACCTGGCTGGGGCGCTGGTTGTTGAAAAATTGCGGTAGTTTGCTTAATGATTCGCCAAGTTGACCCGGATCGATATTACCAAGTTCTTCAAGGCCCAGGTCGGTAACGGGCGTTGGTGATTCCATGCCGGCACGCTGGATGCGGGAACCAGTAATCTGGATTTCCTCAACTTCCTGGGCCAGGGTTTGAGTCGCCAGAGTAGTTGCTAATGCAAGAACGGATAATTTAAAGCAGGCTTTGGTGGTTTGGCTTTTGCTGGCACGCAGCTGTGCACGCTGATTATTCAGCTTCTTCATAACTCCCCCTATTTATTACGTTAGTTTTAATTTTTAACCAGGTACTAAACATGTATATTAGGACGAGCTGGACGTGGAAATCCACAATTCCAAATCAGTTAAACAGCTATTACTTCTACTTCAAAAACTGGTTACGCAAGATTCTGAATTATCAGGGAGCAGTTTCTTTGCCGTGATTATTCTTTTTTCAATGAAATAGTAGAATGAACAATCACTTAAAGCGCCAAGTGATCCCTAAGCACTGATCCTTGGCTAATAATACTTTTTAAAGAGGGGATTACAAGGAAATATCCTGACTTTTATTAGAAAAAATACCCCTGTAAAAAGCAGGGTTTTAGGGGGTAGAAAAATTCAGTCAATGGCAGTCGGGTTATGATAAATGTTGTACCCGCTACTTCGTAAAAATCCGATCAGGGTAATATTGAATTCCTGTGCTAATTCAATGGCCAGCGAAGATGGCGCGCCAACAGCGACCAGCATCGGGCAACCTGCTACCAGGGCTTTCTGCATCAGTTCAAAACTTGCCCGTCCGCTAACAATAATACCCATCTCCTGCATAGGGAGCAGCCTTGCTCGCAGCATGCTTCCGATTAATTTGTCCATGGCATTATGACGTCCCACATCTTCAGTGATGGCAATAATATTGCCATGCACATCAAAGGTAGCAGTGGCGTGGCAGCCGCCGGTTTTTTTAAACAGGCTTTGTTTTTCATTCAGCCTGGCACCTATGCTGCAGAGGTTTTTATGGCTGATGGAAAAGGTATTATCCAGAAGGGCGTCATAACCGGTTGTGCTCAGGGCTTCCAGAGATGCCTTGCCACAAACTCCGCAACTGGACGTGGTATAGAAATGACGTTCAATACGGCTCAGATCAAAAACCCGGTCTTCTTCCAGTTCGATACGGATAACATTGTTCGCTCTGTCATCGATTGTTGAGATCTCTTCTATACTGCTAATGATGCTCTCACTGTAAAGAAATCCGCACGCCAGATTGATGTCATCACCAGGGGTGCGCATGGTAATTGAAATACTTTTATGGACACGACCTTTAAGGGGATCGGTATAGCCAAGTCGAATTTCGAGAGGCTCTTCCATAGCGACAATATCCCGGGTTTCTTGCCGCCCGGTTTCCCTGACTTGTGTAATTGATATCGTTGTATTGGATTTTTCAAGTTCAGTCATTGGATAAATCCTGTCAGGAATATGTATAAGAGCTTGTTATCAATGTGTTTATACAGCGCTGTCGTGGGGAACTATAAGGCGCTGCTTGTCTTTCCCAAGAATTATATCTGCAGAATGCACAGGAAAAATATTTCGAGGCAGGTCATTGAAATAGTGCTTCAGTGTATTGCTCACTGCGGGAAACGCAATTTCATCCCAGGGAATGTCTTTTTCCCTAAACAGTTCAACCTCCAGGCTTTCAGCGCCTGCTGAAAAATTCAGATCAAGCAGGATTGCTCGAAAGAACATATGTACCTGATTGATATAGGGCAGGGAGTAGTAGGTATACAGGCCATGAATCCTGATGCGGGCGCAGGCCTCTTCAAGTGTTTCCCGAGAGGCCCCCTCATAGGTAGTTTCATTGTTTTCCATAAAGCCGCCAGGCAAAGTCCAGCGTCCGTAGCGTGGTTCTATTGAACGTTTGCACAATAATACCTGGTCTTCATAGCAGGGCACCGAGCACACAATGATATTCGGATTTTGATAATGTATCTCGCCACAGGACTCGCAAACGAATCGTTCACGATCATCATTGGCTGGCGTTTTAATGCTAAGTTCATTGCTGCAGGTATGACAATATTTCATTATTAAATGATCGGTTTATTAGTGTTAGCTAAAAAGGGATTTTTGAATCTGCGCTGCTTCCATTTTTTCCAGTGACCACATCTTGACGGTTTTGATAGCATTATCCTGCACATTAAGAATTTCAACAAAATAAAATGGCAGGCGCACACAGACGTTTTTTTCTGGAATAATTTCCAGTAATTCTGTTAATAGTCCGTTCAGAGTCTTGGGTCCGTCTATGGGTAAATCCCAGTCCAGGGCCTTATTGATTTCCCTGATGGTTGCCGTGCCATTAATAAGATAGGTGCCATCATTTTGCGGATGAATGTCGTCCGTTTCTTCCGAAAGGCTGGTTGTAAAATTACCAACGATTTCCTCGAGGATATCCTGCAGGGTGACGATTCCCTGCACATCGCCATACTCATCAACGACCATAGCCATGCGCCGTTTGTTGTTCTGGAATTTAAACAGCTGGGTATGCAGAGGCGTTGTTTCCGGTACGAAATAGGCTTCCTCCGTTAACTGCATTAATTCTGCCTTGTTAATTTCTTCAACTCCTATCATGCGGGAAATATTTCTCAGGTGCATGAAGCCAATAACCTCATTCAGATCTTTGCGAAAAACCGGAAGCAGGGTGTGGGAACTCTGGCCAATGATTTCGAGAATTTCTTCGATGTCATCTTCAAGGTCTATCCCCACCACTTCGTTTCTTGGCACCATAATGTCGGTGACAGTGGCTTTTTCAAGATCAAGTATGTTCATTAACATGCCATGACGTTTCACTGGAATCAGTGCGCCGCTTTCATCAAGTACAGTGCGTAATTCTTCCTTGGTAAGATGATGTGAGGTGTCTTCTTCGACGCTGAGACCACAAAGTTTGACCAGGCCATTGGAGACGCTGTTAATCATCCATACAGCGGGATAACAGACCCTCAGTAATATCAGCAAGAGTATTGAGGAGGGGTAGGCGATTTTTTCCGGATACAGTGCCGCAATGGTTTTTGGCGTTACTTCGGCAAAAATCAGCACAATAATTGTCAATAAAACCGGCGCGAGAATAAATCCGAGGTTACCCCAGAGTCTGAAGGCGATAGCTGTGCCTACAGAAGCTGCGATGAAGTTGACCAGATTATTACCAATCAGAATGATGCCAATCAGACGGTCGGGTTTTTCCAATAACTTTCCGGCTCTTATGGCACCACGATGATTGTGTTTGATCAGGTGGCGCAGGCGATAGCGGTTCAGCGCCATCATTGCCGTTTCAGAACTGGAGAAATAGGCAGACATGAGAATGAGAAGAATCAGTATGCCCAGCAATACAGTAAGTGAGGTTTCTTCCAAAAGGGGTCTCTGTTATGTCTCGATTAAGCTAATAGTTGTAATCTGTATTATTCAGGAATAGGGAAAAGCTACACACGGTCCAGAATGATTTCCAGCACAAACTTGCTGCCGAAATAGGCCAGTATGAGAAAGGCAAAGCCGGCGAGAATCCAGCGATTAGCTGTTTTGCCACGCCAGCCCAGTTGATGTCGTCCCCACAATAATATTGAGAAAACGACCCAGGAAATTGTTGAAAGTATCGCCTTGTGACTCAGATGCTGGCCGAAAAAATCATCCATAAAGAGCACGCCGGTCACTAAAACACCGGTCAGTAATAAAAGTCCGAACCAGAGCATTTCAAACAGCAAAACCTCCATGGTTTCCAGCGGTGGTAAATGGCTGACCAGGGCAAAGGATTGCTTTTGTTTTAGCAGTTTGTTGAGGAATGACAGTAGTAATGCTTGGAATGCTGCAATAGTGATAATACTGACCGATAAAATACCCAGCAGAATATGCAAGGCTACCCCTGGGCTGTACCCGGACTGTGGGACATAGCTACTGGGTATGAAGGTCGAGGCTAGCAGGCACAATATGGCCAGCGGAAAAAGGTAAAGGAAAAGGTTATCCAGTGGTTTTTGCCAGCTACTCAGTAGAACCGCAACTACAATAACCCAACTGATGAGCGAGGCCACCTTGAAGAATCCAAGGTCCAGACCATCTGGTTGCAGTGTAATAAGTATAATCACTGCCAGATGGGCAGTGACGGCAATAATGCTGCTGGCAAATAATTTTTTTCGCTCAGGGAGGCCGCTGTTTAGGTTTTGACGCTGTAAGAGGAAACCCAGAGCATAACTAATGACAGCTATGATACTGATACTGGTGCTTAACATGGCGGAAAGTCTCTCACATGTGTGCCATCCATTGAAGTCCTTTTTCCGGATCTGGATTTCTTATGACAACTTCAAGGATATTGCCAATTAGCCCTGTGTTCCTGGTTCCCGATTTTGTAGAATGAGCAACTCACCTTAAATAGACAATGACACATTACCTGGTTGGACCCCCGATGTTTGAGAATTTAACCGATCGCCTTTCACAAACCCTGCGCACAATCACTGGAAAAGCCAGGCTAACTGAAGAAAATATTCAGGAGAGTTTGCGTGAAGTCAGGCGTGCTTTACTGGAGGCGGATGTAGCGTTGCCTGTAGTTCAGGAATTTGTCGACAAGGTCAAGTTCCGGGCAGTTGGCCAGGAGGTCAGCAAGAGTCTGACTCCAGGGCAGGCCTTTCTGAAGATAGTTCAGGCTGAGCTTCAGACCCTGATGGGTGATTCCAACGAGGCACTTAACCTGAGTGCCACACCGCCCGCGGTGATTTTGATGGCAGGCCTGCAGGGTGCTGGTAAAACCACGACAGTGGCAAAACTGGCCCTGTGGCTAAAGAATACCCAGAAAAAAACTGTCATGGTGGTCAGTGCCGACGTTTACCGGCCTGCAGCTATCAAGCAACTGGAAACCCTGGCTGGAGAAGCTGGAGTCACGTTCTTTCCCAGTGACCCCTCGCAGAAACCTGAAGACATCGCAAGGCAGGCAATCGCCGAGGCCAGGAAACAGTTTGTTGACGTGTTATTCATCGATACCGCCGGTCGTCTTGCGATCGATGAAGAGATGATGTCGGAAATCAGTTCCCTGCATAGCGTATCCAATCCGGTAGAAACCCTGTTTGTGGTGGATGCCATGACCGGCCAGGATGCGGCCAATACTGCCAAGGCCTTTAACGACACATTGCCACTGACCGGTGTAATTCTGACCAAGGCAGATGGTGACGCCAGGGGTGGTGCCGCGCTTTCAGTAAGACATATAACCGGCAAGCCCATTAAATTCATGGGTGTTGGTGAAAAAATAGATGGCCTCGAAGCCTTTCATCCTGACCGGGTAGCTTCACGAATCCTTGGCATGGGCGATGTCCTCTCCCTGATTGAGGATGTGGAAAAGAAAGTTGATAAGGAAAAAGCCGAACGTCTGGCAAAGAAAATCAAACGTGGCCAGCGCTTTGACCTGCAGGATTTCAAGGAACAGCTGCAGCAAATGCAGAATATGGGCGGGATGTCCAATATGCTGGATAAAATGCCGGGCCTGAGTAGTGCCCAGAAATCTGCAGCGGGTATGGTCGATGATAAGTCTTTCGCGCGTATGGAAGCTATTATAAATTCGATGACGCTGAAGGAAAGGCGCCGGCCGGAATTGCTCAATGGTTCCAGAAAACGCCGAATCACGATGGGCTCGGGTTCCTCTATTCAGGATCTGAACCGTTTGCTAAAGCAGCACAAGCAGATGCAAAAGGTGATGAAGAAAATGAAAGGGGGCGGTATGGCCAATATGATGCGTGGTTTGGGTGGTCTCGGTGGCGGCATGAAGCCACCTGGTGGTGGCTTTCCCGGCAGGTAAAGCCAGCCCATAGTGAAAATAATATTTACTTGTTATATCAGGCGTTTCACTGCATCACCCGAGATAAATTTGCGTGTACTAATAACCCCAAGATTTAGTTAAGTTTTTATACGATATAAGGTTCCAAACCCGCCTCTTTTCTCGTAGAATACCCGCCTTTTTCGCCAGCCCTCGATTGTGCTTGGCCAATAGACTGTTTTGAATTAAATTTTATCATTGGAAACAACAAGTTATGGTAACTATTAGACTTTCAAGAAGCGGCGCAAAGAAGCGTCCCTTTTACCATCTGACTGTAGCAGACAAGCGTTTTAGCCGTGATGGACGGTTTATCGAGCGCGTTGGCTTCTTTAATCCGGGTGCTCGCGGCCAGGAAGAAAGACTGCGTGTTGACCTCGAAAGGGTCAAGCACTGGACCGATCAGGGCGCAATTGCCAGTGATCGTGTCGCTAAATTGTTGAAAGATGCCCAGGCTGCAGCAGCGACTGCTGCCTGATTGGCCAGTGTGCGGCCGTCATGATGGACGAGCCATCTGCTCCAGCAAATGAGTTGACTACCCTGGCCCGAATTGGTGCCGTTCATGGCATAAAAGGCTGGGTGAGACTGATTTCTTTTACTGATCCGGCAGACAACATTCTCGATTTCAGGCATTTTTATCTTTCTCCAAAAAGTATTCCCGGGGGCAATGTGCCAGTGGGCAAGTTGGAAAAGATTGAAATCGATGAGAGCAGGGCACAGGGTAAACAATTCATCGGCCATATTAAAGGGTGCGATGACAGGGAGCAGGCCAGGTTATATACCGGCTGTGAACTGAAGGTAGAGAAGAGTGCTCTGCCAGAACTTGATAAACAGGAGTATTACTGGTTTCAGCTGGAAGCCCTGTCAGTAATAAACCTCCAGGAAGAGAACCTGGGATCAGTTCACCACTTGATGGAAACCGGGGCTAACGATGTCCTTGTGGTCAGAGCAACGAACAACAGTATTGATGATCAGGAAAGATTGATCCCTTTTTTACAGGATCAGGTTATCAGGCAGGTGGACCTGGAGCAGAAAGTGATCCAGGTAGACTGGGAGAAAGATTATTGATTTCCTGTCGATTGCCCGGGGTAATGCCAGGGCGGTGCAAAGGGAAATCAGCAGAGTAGTCAGGCATTGCGCCAAATGATTCGGAACCAGAGTCCGGGATAAATGATGCGGGCAGGCATAGTCACACTATTTCCGGATATGTTTACAGCGCTGAGTGAATTTGGTGTAAGCAGTCGCGCAATCAGGGACGGGCTTGCTGAGCTGAGTTTCTGGAACCCGAGAGACTATTCAATAGACAAACACAAGACCGTGGATGACAGGCCTTATGGTGGTGGTCCCGGAATGTTAATGAAAACGGGGCCTCTTGAAGGCGCCATCAATGCAGCAAAACAGCACCTGCCCGGCGCCAGTGTTTTATATCTGACTCCACAGGGTAAACCACTGGAGCAGTCGGCCGTTAACCAGCTGGCCCGGCGCGATTCGTTAATCCTGTTATGCGGTCGTTATGAAGGCATTGATGAACGGGTTATTGAAACCCAGGTAGATGAGGAATATTCCCTTGGAGACTATGTTCTCAGTGGGGGAGAGTTGGCAGCAATGGTCTGCCTCGACGCAATAATCCGTCTCCAACCCGGTGCTCTGGGTCATGAAGAATCGGTAGGGCAGGACTCGTTTATGAACGGACTACTGGATTGTCCGCATTATACGAGACCGGAAGAATTTGCAGGAAAGGTGGTGCCACCGGTTTTACTCAGTGGTGACCATGAAGCCATCCGTAAATGGCGCTTGAAACAAAGCCTGGGAAGAACCTGGGAGCGTAGACCCGAGCTGATTGAACGGATGATTGAGGCGAAAGAATTGACTGATGAACATAGGCAATTGCTGGAAATGTTTATCAGTGAACATGAATCAGATTAATGATTGTTTAGGAATGGTGAAAAGTAATGAGCAAGAACAGCATTATCCAGAAAGTTGAACAGGACCAGTTGAAGACCAATGTCCCCGAGTTTTCTCCCGGTGACACCGTGGTTGTTCAGGTACGTATCAAGGAAGGCGATCGTGAGCGTCTTCAGGCTTTTGAGGGCGTTGTCATTGGCAAGCGCAACCGTGGTCTGAATTCTGCCTTTACGGTGCGCAAAATGTCCCATGGTGTAGGTGTGGAGCGAACGTTCCAGACTCACAGCCATCAGATAGAAAGCATTACTGTGAAGCGTCGCGGTGATGTTCGCCAGGCGAAACTTTACTATCTTCGTGATCTTACCGGTCGTGCTGCCCGTATTTCTGAAAAACTGGGCAAGAAAGGTGAAAAAGCACCAACTCCTCTTGAAGATACCACCACTATTGCTGAGCAGGTAGAAGCGGCAGTTGAAGAGGAAGTAACCAGCACTGCTGAAGCACCCCAGGCAGCTCCTCAAGTTGCAGAAGCGCCTGTAGCTGAAGAGAAAGAAGAGAAAAAAGAAGACTAAATCATCTCCCCTGGCCGGTACCGATGGTTCCGGCCAGGTTGATATTCTCTTTGAAATAAAGTTCTATAAGCGTGGGTCTTGTTAAAGGACCAACTGACCATCTTCTGGCAATAAATTTTTGCAGGTGACATCCATGGCCAAGACAGCAATCAAATTCGCACTCGTACGCAACTCCATTGTCACCTTCCTCACAGTTTTCCTTTTCCTTCAGTCCTCTGTGTATGCGCAGTCAGACTCGGGTCAGTCCCGGGCGCAGGAAATAGAGGCTATTCGTAGCGTAATTGCTGCAACGCAGCCCAATATGCTGGTGGAAACAATCGCAGCCAGCCCGGTTGCAGGTCTTTATGAAATTACCTTACAGAATGCCCAGGTCATTTATGCTTCAGCGGATGCCCGGTTTTTTATTCCTGGTGATCTCTATGAAGTAATGCCCCAGGGGCTGGTGAACCGGGGTGAGGATAAGCGCAATGCTGCTCGTGCAGGAAAGATTGCTGCAGTACCTGAAAGCGAAATGATCATTTTCGAGCCTGAGGCTGAACGCAAAGCCACCATTACTGTTTTTACCGATGTAGACTGCCCCTATTGCAGACAGCTCCATGGGGAAATTGACAGACTCAATGAGCTGGGTATTGCTGTCAGATATCTGGGCTACCCACGAACCGGTCTGGACACTGAAACCCATTACAAGATGGTTTCTACCTGGTGTGCAGAAGACCCGAAAGCCATGATGACCAGTGCAACACGCGGCGGAAGTGTACCGGAAGCGGATTGTGATAATCCCATCGCCCGACATTATCAGTTGGGTCGTGAAGTAGGTGTCACAGGCACTCCGGCATTGGTGCTTGAAGATGGCACCATCCTGCCAGGCTATATTCCCGCAGATACGCTTGCAGGATATTTGCTGAATCCAGCCACACCTTAAGTAAGCCAGCTAACTTTTATTTGTTACCCTCAGGTTACTTTTCAGGGCGATCCCAATAGATAATAGGTCGCCTTGAAGCGTATACTTAGCGCTTTTTTGCAGCCGGCGCCGAACAGGCGTAATAGACTATTTTGGAGTATTGGATTTGAAACCCATCAGCATCGGTATTTGCGGGCTTGGAACTGTTGGTTACGGCAGTTTTACTGTACTTGCAAAAAATAGCGCAGAAATAAGCAGGCGTACAGGACTTGAAATTGTTGTCTCGCACATTGCTACACGCCGAATAAAAGAGGGTCAGGATGTTGGTGATGTCAAAGTCAGCGCTGATGTCTTCGCCGTGGCTGAAGATCCGGATGTTGATATCGTGCTCGAATTAATTGGTGGATACGATACAGCGCGGGAACTGGTGCTAAGAGCCATCGCCAATGGCAAGCATGTGGTGACTGCCAACAAGGCGCTGATTGCCGTTCATGGCAATGAAATCTTTTCAGCGGCAAAAAAGAAAAATGTCGTGGTTGCCTATGAGGCTGCCGTGGCTGGCGGCATCCCCATCATCAAGGCTATTCGTGAAGGCTTGTCTGCAAATCATATACAGTGGCTCGCTGGCATCATTAATGGCACCGGTAATTTTATTCTTACCGAAATGAAGGAAAAGAGTAGTGAGTTTTCCGCTGTTCTCAAACAGGCACAGGACCTGGGTTATGCAGAAGCTGACCCAACTTTTGATGTAGAGGGTATTGATGCCGCACACAAACTCACTATTCTGGCTTCCATTGCGTTCGGCATTCCACTGCAGTTTGATAAAGCCTATACCGAAGGCATAAGTAAAGTCACTATTGAGGATATTCGTTATG
Organism: Gammaproteobacteria bacterium; assembly: GCA_024644515.1. Lineage (GTDB taxonomy): Bacteria > Pseudomonadota > Gammaproteobacteria > Pseudomonadales > Pseudohongiellaceae > Eutrophocola. The sequence continues at coordinate 26,740 of JAHEHN010000003.1, read as the reverse complement.
CCGGTGAACTTGGTTACCGTATCAAGCATCTGGGAATCGCCAGAAAGTCAGAGAAGGGTATTGAGTTGAGAGTACATCCCACCCTGATTTCACAAGATAATCTTATCGCAAATGTAAACGGCGTCATGAATGCGGTGATGGTTCAGGGCGACGCCGTAGGTCCCACTTTATTTTATGGTGCAGGCGCCGGTGCCCAGCCAACCGCCTCAGCCGTTGTCGCTGATGTTATTGATGTGGCAAGAACGCTCTCTCATCCCGAAAACGCTATTCCAGCCCTGGCCTTTCAGGAAGGCAGCCTTTCTGATATTTCTGTGCTGCCTATCAGTGAAATTATCAGTGAGTATTACCTCAGGATAATGGCCCGGGACAAGGCCGGTGTGCTTGCCGATATCACCGAAATACTGGGTGATTTTTCCATTAATATTGAAGCGGTAATACAGAAAGAACCCAGGGATCATGATGCGCATCAGCTGTTGTCAGTCATCATCCTTACTGATGAAATCCAGGAGTCAATCATGGACGAAGCCATAGAAAAAATAGAGGCACTGGGGGCGGTAGGCGGCAAGGTCGCGCGTATTCGTATGGATAAACTGGAAGATTAGAAAAGTACGCGTAGTCATATTTTATACTGTCAAATTTAATGCCTTGATAGTTTAATTATTAGTTCAGGTTTAGCAGATGAAATACATCAGTACCCGGGGCAGAACCCCTGCACAATCATTCGAGGAAGTATTGCTTACCGGCCTGGCACCGGATGGCGGTTTGTTCGTGCCGGAATCAGTCCCCAAAGTAGACCGCGAAACCATGTTGTCCTGGAAAAATCTGGGCTATGCTGAACTGGCCTTTGAAATTATCCGTCTTTATACCGGGGACTCTATTGCTGATGAAGACCTCAGAACAATTGTTGATGAGACCTATGCCGTATTCTCTGACCCAGAGATAGCCCCTTTGCATCAACTGGGCGAGCAGGAATACGTGCTTGAGTTGTTCCACGGCCCGACCCTTGCCTTCAAGGATTTTGCGCTGCAACTGCTGGGCAGATTGCTGGATTATTTTCTTGCCCGCCGCCAGAAACACGTGGCGATCCTGGGCGCGACATCCGGTGACACAGGCTCGGCGGCGATGGAAGGCTGCCGACATTGTGAGTTCGTGGATATGTATATTCTTTATCCGCACAATCGGGTATCTGAAGTTCAGCGCAGACAGATGACCACAATTAAGGGTAGCAATGTAAACAGTCTGGCGGTAGAAGGTAACTTTGATGATTGCCAGACCATTGTTAAAAAAGCGTTCTCTGATCAGGGCTTTCTGCCAGAGGGTTACCAACTGGTTGCAGTGAACTCGATAAATTTTTCACGCATCATGGCGCAAATTGTCTATTACTATTTTGCTGCGCTGAAGTTTGTTGATAATAATGAGGCAGTTTCCTTTTCAGTCCCCACGGGTAATTTTGGCGATATTTATGCCGGCTATCTGGCCAAACAAATGGGGCTGCCAATCGATCGTCTCATTATCGCGACAAACAAAAATGATATTTTGCACCGTTTCATGAGCAGGAATCAGTACAACCTCGAGCAGCTGGAAGCGAGCCTGTCTCCGAGTATGGACATCATGGTGTCGAGTAATTTTGAACGCTATCTGTTTGATCTGTTTGATCAGGATGCGCAAAGAGTTGAAGCCTTTGTTACGGGATTGAATCAGGACGTACAGCAGGTTTCAGAACAGGAGTGGGAACGTGCAAAAGCGGTCTTTGATAGTTGTCGCGTGGATGATGAGACCACCTGTGAAACCATCAGGGATGTCTACAACCAGTATAATTATTTACTCGATCCGCATACTGCCACTGGCGTGAAAGCGGCCCGGGAGTGCCGGGGCGGAAGTAATAATCCGATCATTTGTCTGGCCACTGCTCATCCGGCAAAATTTTCCGAGGCTATCGAAAAAGCCGGGCTGGCAACACCCGCATTACCTGATCATCTTGCGGATTTGATGCAAAGAGAAGAACACTTCACGGTCTTGCCATCAAGTCTTGATGCGGTGAAGAGCTTTATTCAGGATTCTCTCAAGGCTTCCGACTAAAGTAATAAAATGCTGACACCTGCTGTTTCGGTGCTCTAGCCGGGCGGTGCCAACTGGACTTCAAACTCGAGGTTTTCCTTGTTGCGACGGGTTAATACCTTCACCGTGTCACCCGGTTGGTACTGTTCAATTTCATTGAACAGGTCATCCTGGCTGGAAATCTTCTTGCCATTAACACCGATGATCACATCGCCAAGAAAAACATCGCCGCGGTTGTTACGCTGCAGTCCAATCATGCCGGCTTTAAATGCAGGCATACCTTCATAAACGCGAACCAGTGGCACGCCCTCGATACCACGCTGTCTTGCCCAGCGATCGGATAAAGACAGATCAACTCCAATCACAGGTCGTACTTCACGACCATATTCTTCCAATTGGGGAATAATTTTCTTGACGGTGTTTACCGGTATTGCAAAACCGATTCCGGCATAGGCGCCACTGGGGCTGTAAATCTGGGTATTGACACCCACCAGCTGCCCCATTGAGTTGAGTAAAGGACCGCCTGAATTTCCCGGATTGATGGCGGCATCGGTCTGAATGACATCCTTGATGGTTCTGCTGGTGAGGGAGTTGATTTCTCTGCCCAGCGCGCTGACTACACCGACGGTGAGGGTGGTATCCAGACCAAAGGGATTGCCAATGGCAATGACTTTTCTGCCTACCTCCAGTTGCCCCGAGTCCCCCAGGGGCAATGGATTCAGCTTTTCTTTGGGGGCCTCAATACGCAACAGCGCCAGATCCTTGTCCGGAGAACCACCAATTAATTTTGCATCCCAGGTGGTCTGGTCCTGAAGTGTAATGGTGACACGATCTGCACCCTGAATGACGTGGTAGTTAGTGACAATAAGGCCATTATCATTCCAGACAAAACCGGTACCTGTGCCTTGCGGGATTTCCTGAACATTAAGAGAAAAAACGCCGGTGCGTCGATAAGCATTATTGGTGACATAAACCACAGACGGGCTGGCACTTTTAAATATCTCTATGGTATTGGCCTCATCTTCAGTTTCGAAGCTGAGATAGTCGGCTGCAGAGGCATTCAGGGCAGACATTAAAAATGTTACTGAAGCACACAGGAAAAAGAATACAATGGTAATGGCGTTTTTGATTTTCATGGTCTGGCCTGTCTTCATAAAGTCTGAAAAATCTGTTTTGATGTTTTCGCGTTTGTTGAAAAATTCTGGACGCTTTGTGAACACTGTCCTAAGCATATAGTTAAAATGTTAGGCCGAGTTTCCAGGAATTAGTTCCTTTTATAGGCGGTTTCCCATACTCGGCTTCCCATACTCGGCTTGCACGCATTGGTCATATCTAAAGTGGCATCATCCTTGTTTCGCCAAACTGTGCATTAATATGTTTTATAAGCCTTCAGCAAGAACAAAAGTTTCACTACTATCTCTATTAGTTGGGTCGGCATCTGGCGTATTCAAGGCAAGTCCTACTAGCAATAGTGAAATTATCGGGTAAATATGAAAATTCTGGAAAGACATTTCAATGGCATATCAGGACTTGATGATTCCATACATCCGGTATTAAAAAAGGTGTATGCTGCCAGAGGCGTGGTCAGTGAAAGTGAGCTAAGTCTTGAACTTGCCGGCCTGTATCCGCCCTCCTTGCTAAAAAACATAGATAGCGCTGTTGAGCTTCTCATAGAGGCTATACAAGCCAGTAAGAATATTCTTGTGGTGGGTGACTTTGATGCCGACGGCGCAACCAGTAGCGCATTATTTCTGATCTGCCTGCGTGCCATGGGACATCAAAAAATCGATTTCCTGGTACCCAACCGGTTTGAATATGGTTACGGACTCACCCCGGAAATTGTCAGCGTTGCCCAGCAAAGAAATCCTGACCTGATTGTCACGGTGGACAATGGCATCGCCAGTCATGATGGCGTTAGCCAGGCCAATGCCGCTGGCATTAAGGTGCTTGTCACAGATCATCATTTGCCAGGCAGCTCATTGCCCGCTGCCAGTTGCATCATAAATCCCAATTTACCCGGCTGCGAATTTCCCAGTAAGTCATTGGCTGGTGTGGGCGTGGTGTTCTATCTGATGAGCGCTTTACGCGCAGAGTTACGCAAGCAGAACTACTTTGAAAAAGCCGGCAAAACTGAACCCAATCTGGCCAGTTTCCTTGACCTGGTAGCCCTGGGCACAGTGGCTGATGTGGTGCCACTGGATCAGAATAACCGGCGTCTGGTAAAGCATGGGCTGGGAATTATCAGGAGTGGCAGGGGGAGATCCGGAATCAGGGCCCTGCTGGAAGTGGCAGGCCGCAATCCTCAAAACGTTGTTGCCAGTGATCTGGGCTTTGCGGCGGGACCGCGTTTGAATGCCGCAGGAAGGCTTGATGATATGTCTTTGGGAATCGACTGCTTGCTTGAAGATAATCCTTCAAAAGCAAGAGAAATCGCCCATGAGCTGGATGCGCTGAACAAGGATCGCAGGCAGATTGAGCAGGACATGCAGATTCAGGCGATGACTGCTCTTGAGCATCTGGACATTGATACCAATGACTCTTTAAGTGTCTGCCTTTATGACCCCGCATGGCACCAGGGCGTAATTGGCATTTTGGCCTCTCGCATCAAGGAAAAATATCATCGTCCCTGCATTATTTTTGCGGAAGGCGGAGAAATCGAAGACGGCAAAAAAATGATCAAGGGCTCTGCCCGTTCCATCGAAGGTTTGCATATTCGTGATGCTCTGGATGCCGTCGCGACTCAGCACCCGGATATCCTGCAACGCTTTGGTGGACATGCCATGGCTGCCGGCCTTGCCATCAGGGAGGAGGATTTCCAGGCCTTTGTTGCTGCTTTTGACAAGGTGCTCTCAGTTGAATTGGGAGAGGACGTGTTGCTGCATAAAAAATATATTGATGGAGCGCTGGAAAAAGACTGCTTCTCGCTGGATTTTGCCAGTGTACTGCGTGAAGCCGGGCCATGGGGGCAGCATTTTCCGGAACCTGAGTTCCAGGGGCAATTTGAGGTGATTAACAGTCGGGTAGTAGGCGAGAAACACTTGAAACTCACATTGCAGGTGCCGGATTCCGATCAGTTAATCGATGCTATTGCCTTTAATGCCGAGCAGGTATTGCTGGAGAACAAACTGGCGACCATTACTGTGGTGTATCGGCTGGATGTAAATGAGTTTCGTGGTGTCAGCAATGCACAACTGATGGTGGATGCCATTGTGGATTACGCCCTGGCCTTATGACTATTGATTAAGGGCTTGGAAGAAAATATCTGGAAATAAAAAAACCCGGTAAAACCGGGTTTTTTTATACATCCAATACTTATTTTTCCAGAGAACTAATGTAGGCAGCTACATCTTCAATGGCCTGGTCTGTTGGCAAGGTCATGGCCATAGGGGCCATCTGCATGCCGAATGTATCTCTGGAATCAGATCCGCGGATACCGGCCTTGAAATTTTTCAACTGGCGAATCACGTACCATTCTTCCTGCCCGGCTAAAGAAGGGGCATTCAGAGCCTGCATGCCTTCACCGTTAGCACCATGACAGGCGCCACAAGTAGCATAGAGGGGTTTACCACGTTCTGCATCACCGGCAGCAAAGGCGCTGGAGGCAAACAGGGAGACGAGGGCAGCAATTGCGATTGTTGCTTTCAACTTCATTGGGTTACTCCTGGTTAAGTTTTAACTATTTAATAACGGGTTAACTGAACATCAGCTGAATTATTTTTGAAACGCACACCATTTTGGGGTGTTCCTTTCACGTTAACTATTTAGG
>JAHEHN010000003.1:0-20816 GCA_024644515.1 Gammaproteobacteria bacterium | reverse complement strand
TAACTATTTAGGTTAACTGGCGATAAGCCTTAATAGTTTTACGCGTTCTTGCTGCAATTTGATCACATGTTTAATCTTTACATGCGGCCAGTGTCAGAAGAACCGGAAGTTTGCTTTGTAATTTATCTCAGGCTGTTTGGACGGGGCGCGATTATAGCAACATTGGGCCAAAATAAAAGTGGATGATTTAGCCCTTTAGGCACCATTACTCATGGAGTATTGGCGCTTTACACAGTAGTATTTGCTGTTTTTTATTGGAAGGAAATAAGCATGACAATAAAGTCTGACAAATGGATTCGGCGCATGGCACAGGAACATGGAATGCTCGACCCTTTTGAGCCTGGTCAAGTCAGGGAAGTGAATGGCAAACGTGTCATTTCCTACGGGACTTCCAGCTATGGCTATGATGTCCGTTGTGCCAATGAATTCAAGATTTTTACCAATGTACTGACCTCCAGCGTGGTAGACCCGAAAAACTTTGATGAAAACAGCTTTGTAGGTATTGAAGCTGATTCCTGCATTATTCCCCCTAATTCCTTTGCTTTGGCCCGCACGGTTGAATATTTTCGTATTCCTTCCAATGTCTTGACGATTTGTCTCGGCAAATCGACCTATGCGCGCTGCGGCATCATTGTCAATGTCACCCCGCTGGAACCGGAGTGGGAAGGGCATGTGACGCTGGAATTTTCCAACACCACCCCCTTGCCAGCAAAAATATACGCCAACGAAGGTGTCGCCCAGATGTTGTTTTATGAATCAGACGAACAATGTGAAGTGACCTACAAGGATCGTAACGGCAAATACATGGGGCAGACCGGTGTAACACCGCCAAAATCCTGAGTAAAAATTTGTTCACAGCCGGTTCGCTTTATTTGCATGGTTATTCAGCACTATCTCCTTGATATTTCGGTATAATCGCCGGCTTTAAATAGCCGTACCCGGGTTCAGGAAAGTCGGGTATAACTGAGGAAGAAAAATGCTTGAAGGCCAAGGCCTGTTTTGTGAAAGGGATGATAGGGTGCTGTTCCAGCATCTGGATTTTTCCCTCTCTGCGGGACAGGTAATGCAGATTCAGGGTTCCAATGGCAGTGGCAAAACCACCTTGCTGCGAATCCTCTGTGGACTCAATACTGATTATGAAGGAGAAATTCTCTGGAATAAGCAGCCAATCCGCAAAGTCCGCACCGAATTCCGCGACACTGTTTTCTTCCTTGGACATGCACCTGCTATCAACAAGAGCCTGAGCCCGACAGAAAACCTGCGCTGGTTTTGCGCATCAAGAGGTGTCAGCGATAACGGTAATATTCCAGCGGCGCTGGCGACGTTTGGTCTTGCCGGTTACGAGGATGTGCCCTGTTACGTGATGTCAGCAGGCCAGCAAAGACGTGTCAGCCTGGCCAGAATGAAACTGATTGCGGCAAAGATGTGGATTCTGGATGAGCCGTTTACTGCGCTGGATAAACGAGGCGTTGCTGAACTTGAAACCATGCTGGCTACTTTTGTCAAAGAAGGGGGGGCACTGATGTTGACCACCCATCATCCTCTGCAATTGCAATGCCCTGTAGAAGTACTTGACCTTGATCGCAGTAATGATGAGGCCGATAGCTCATGATGAATAATTCGCGCATGGGCCTGGGATCTGTAGTCGTTGCGACAGTAAGGCGGGAATTGCTACTGGCATTCCGCTCTCCCGGTGACGTCATCAATCCACTGATGTTTTTTATTATTGCCGTAACACTGTTTCCTCTTGGTGGTGGCGCAGATTCTGCATTTTTAAGTGGTATTGCTTCAGGAGTGATCTGGGTTACTACCTTGCTGGCCATCATGTTTTCCATGGAAAGCCTGTTTCGTGCGGATTATGAAGATGGCTCTCTTGAACAGTTGTTAATGAGTCCACAGCCCCTATATTTTTTATTGCTGGCGAAGGTATTGAGCCACTGGCTGATCGCCTGTTTACCGATTCTGATCCTGGCACCCGTTTTTGCCGTAATGCTGGCTATGCCCGTGGCAGGAATTTTGCCACTGATATTGGGCTTGCTGGCAGGAACGCCCATTTTGTGCCTGCTAGGCGCTATTGGCATGGCATTGACAGTAGGGCTTTCAAGAAGTGGTTTATTACTGGCTGTGTTAATATTGCCCCTTTATATTCCAGTGCTGGTTTTCGGCACCGGAATGGTTTCTGCGGCTCTTGATAGCCTGCCGTATACCGGTTTGCTCGCGCTGATGGGCGCAATGCTGGTACTGGCAATTTGTCTATCGCCACTGGCCATAGCAGCGGCTTTGCGAATCAGTGTGAATTAACAAATCCAGAAAACTATTTAATCTTCCCGGGAATTTAAACAAACATATGTGGCAGTGGTTTTTACAATTGGGTTCACCCAGACTGTTTTACAGCAAGACAGACAGGTATTTGCCCTGGCTGAGCTGGATTACCGTGATTTTGCTTGGCACTGGTCTGGCCTGGGGGCTTGCTTTTACTCCCCCTGATTACCAGATGGGCGAAAATTATCGTATTGCCTATATCCACGTGCCAATGGCAACTCTGGCGATGGGCTGTTATGCCATGATGGCCTGTTTCAGCGCCGGTTACCTGATATGGAAGATCAAGGTGGCCGATATGATCGCCAAGGCCTGTGCCCCGATCGGTGCAAGTATTACGGCTGTGGCCCTGGCAACCGGTTCACTCTGGGGCATTCCTACCTGGGGAACCTGGTGGATCTGGGATGCGCGTCTGACGTCAACGTTGATAATGCTTTTTCTTTATGTGGGCATCATCGCCCTGCGTTCGGCTTTTGATTCAATAGATTCAGGTGCCAGGGCATGTGCAGTTTTGAGTCTTGTCGGGGTGGTTAACCTGCCAATCATCAAGTACTCCGTGGACTGGTGGAATACCTTGCATCAGGGGGCGAGTAACCTTTCCCTTAGTGATACTGCTGCCAATCCACCGGAAGTCTGGATCCCTGCGTTTTTTGTGGGCTTTGGCGTTCTCGGATTTTTCCTGATTGCCCTGATTCTCAGAACGCGCAATGAAATTTTGCTGCGGGAACGTCGCGCCCAATGGGTAAGCGATCTTGTCGAAGGCAATCAGAAGGAGTCCGGCCATGCCTGAATTCCAGTTTCAAAGTCTTGCAGAGTTTTTCGCCATGGGTGGTTACGCTAAATATGTATGGTCTTCCTATGGCGTGTTTGCATTAATGATTGCGTATAACCTGATACAGCCGGTATTGGCAAAGCGAAGAATTATCAAGGCCCAAAAAGCCAGAATACAACGCAATAGTGCCTAGAGTGCTTAAGTTAACGGGATTACTGACTTAAAATTTTTTAGCCTTAATTGTCACCAGCAACGTAAAGCTTAATAGATTCATCAAAATAGTGAGAGAAAATTAACATGCTTGCTCATCGCCAACAAAAACTGGCCATTGTGTTGTTCATTGTCGTCGGAGCAGCGCTGGCTGTGGGATTGCTATTAGTTGCCCTTAATGAAGGAATTAATGTGTTCTATACGCCGACGGAAGTCTCTGCCGGAGATGTTTCCCAAGGGCAGAATTTTCGTGTGGGCGGCATGGTAAAGACCGGTAGCCTGGTAAAAGATGGACTTGATGGCACTGAAGTCAACTTCCTTGCTACAGACTTTTGTAATGATATTCTGGTCAGTTTTAGCGGGCCATTGCCAGATCTTTTTCGTGAAGGGCAGGGTGTCGTAGCCGACGGTGCTCTCAATGAGGATGGGGTTTTCAGGGCGACGCAGATTCTCGCCAAACATGATGAGAACTATATGTCAGCGGAAGTGAAAGCCTCACTTGATGCCGCTGAAACCGAAACAGCCGAGGTATGTCATCAATGATTCCTGAACTGGGTAATTTTTCCCTGGTATTGGCCCTTAGTCTGGCAGTGCTATTAAGTGTGCTGCCGATGGTCGGGGTATACCGCAATAACCAGTTGCTAATGACACTATCACGTCCAATATGCTCCGGTATCTGGGTGTTCATGGTGGTGAGTTTCAGCTGTCTGGCATGGGCATTTCTGTATGATGATTTTTCCGTGGCTTATGTAGCGAGAAATTCAAACACACTGCTGCCCTGGTACTACAAGTTCACGGCTGTGTGGGGTGGTCATGAAGGCTCACTATTATTGTGGGTGCTGATGGTTGCCAGCTGGACCTATGCTGTCAGTCTGTTCAGCCGCAATCTGCCGCTGGATATCCTGGCTCGTGTCTTGTCAGTGATGGGTATTATCAGCGTCTGTTTTCTTCTGTTCATGTTGCTGACCTCGAACCCTTTCGATCGACTGATGTTAAATACGCCTGCTGAAGGCACCGATTTGAATCCATTGCTGCAGGATTTTGGTTTGATCGTACACCCGCCATTTCTTTATATGGGCTATGTCGGGTTCTCTGTAGCCTATGCTTTTGCAATTACTGCACTGCTAACCGGAAAACTTGATGCAGCGTGGGCGCGCTGGACCCGTCCCTGGACCAATACGGCCTGGGCTTTTTTGACTATTGGTATCGCACTGGGTAGTTGGTGGGCCTATTACGAACTGGGCTGGGGCGGCTGGTGGTTCTGGGATCCGGTTGAAAATGTTGCCTTCATGCCATGGCTGGTAGGCACCGCCTTGATTCACTCACTGGCAGTGACAGAAAAACGCGGAGTCTTTAAAAGCTGGACGGTATTACTGGCCATTGCAGCGTTCTCTTTGAGCCTGCTTGGAACTTTTATCGTCAGGTCCGGATTGATCACCTCGGTACATGCTTTTGCGGTAGATCCTGAACGTGGACTGGTGTTGCTTGCGATACTGTTGCTGGTTATTGGTGCATCGCTGTTTTTATATGCCTTGCGTGCGCCGGTAGTTAAAGGGTCGGCCAGTTATACGGCAACCTCAAGAGAAGTGTTTTTATTAATAAACAATATCCTGCTGGTAGTCTCTACCGCAGGCATATTGCTTGGAACCCTCTATCCGTTGATACATGAAGCCATAAATGGTGAAGCCAATATGGTGTCGGTGGGCCCGCCTTATTTTAATACTATTTTTCTGCCACTAATGGCTATCCTGGCAGCATTTCTAACCGTTGGTTCCATTTCGCGCTGGAAGAAAACATCGCTATCCTATCTCAAGCAGCAGTTGATGAAAGTGCTTGTCTGCAGTGTTGTGCTTGGCATACTCGTCCCACTAGTTGTAACGCGTGAGGTCAATGTTGCGATATTTATCGCAGTGACGCTGGCATTCTGGATTGTGTTTGGAATAGTGCGGGATATACAGATCAAAACAGCGAATAAAAATTCTCTTGTTGCAGGCCTGAAAAGTCTTAGTCTTAGTTACTATGGTATGCAGATTGCTCATCTTGGTATGGCGGTGATTATTCTCGGAATCTGTCTCACCAGTCATTACAGTGTAGAACAGGATGTGCGTCTGGCACCGGGCGAGCAACTGGAGATTGGCCGTTATACCTTTATTTTTGTTGGGGTGTCACCAGTTCAGGGACCAAATTACGTGGCCGATGCTGGCGAAATTACGGTTCTGAAAAACGGCAAGTCCTACCTTTCCCTGTTTCCTGAAAAACGCACCTATCGTGCCACTGGCAGTGTGCAAACAGAGGCTGATATTAATGTCGGATTTTTCCGTGACTTGTTTGCCGCTCTCGGTGATCCCCGCGGTGAGGACGCCTGGGTGGTCAGGATTCATGTTAAACCTTTTGTCTTCTGGATCTGGCTTGGGGCTTTTTTGATGGCCGGGGGTGGTATTACTGCCATTCTTGATAAGCGCTATCGCGTAAGAGAAACAAAAAACCTTAAAGCAAAAACTTCTGAGCAAGTAAAAGCCAGCGGCTCCATAGACCTGCTGGGTGAAGCAAGCTGATCATTTTGTTGAACAAGCTATGGCAAATGAAAAAAAACAGCCTATGAATAAACGTCTGAAATTATTTATTCCTGTCGCGGTTTTTATAACCATGGCGGGCTTTCTGTTATTTGGGCTGACACGTGACCCGAATATTGTGCCTTCTGCACTGGTCGACAAACCCTTGCCTGAATTTTCTCTGCCGGGCCTGTACCCAGAGACAGGAGAGTTTTCCCGTGCTGATATTGTGGGCGATATTCTTATCGTCAATATATGGGGCTCATGGTGTTTGCCATGTCACATTGAGCACCCTTTTTTGCTTGAAATGAGTGAGAAGGATCCATCACTTACTTTTGTCGGCATAAGTTATGACGACTCCATGGCGGAAGATCGTCTGTTCCTTGAAGAAAGGGGTAATCCTTTTGATTACAATGTTGTTGATCTGGGCGGATCCCTGCGAATTGATCTCGGGGTAACCGGGGCTCCCGAAACCTTCCTGGTTGATGCCAATGGCATGATTCTTTACCGCCATATCGGTGCTATCGACAGCACTATATGGAAGAATACCTTTGAACCATTACTGGCACAAATCAGGTAAATCCATGTTGCTATCATCCCGCTTAATGATACTTGTCCTGCTTTTGCTGTCCTTCCAGGCAATGGGAGCTATTCAGGAGTACGCGTTTGATTCCGAGCAGGAAGAAGACCGCTTTAAAAAACTGACTTATGAAATGCGCTGCCCCAAATGTCTCAATTCAAATCTGGCTGGTTCTGATGCGCCCATAGCTGCGGATTTACGCCGCGAAATTTACGATCAAATTACAGAAGGTCGTAGCAATGATGAAATCATTGAGTTTATGAGTAGTCGTTACGGCGATTTTATTCTCTATCGTCCGCGCCTGACCATCGCAACATTTTTTCTCTGGTTTAGTCCGGCCATTTTATTGCTCGCCGGATTTTTTATTGCCAGGCGAATGATGCTGGCGAGCCAGTTGTCCGGGCAAAACGATGGTGCTCTTTCATCAGAAGAGCAGGACAAACTTCAACGCCTACTCGATAATCAATCGGACTGATTTTTTATGAATTCCTTCTGGCTTTACAGCACAATTCTGCTGATCGTTTCTTTGCTTTTCATCCTGGTGCCGGTATTGCGCTATCGCCCGGTAATCAAAACTGCGGGTGATGAAATTCGTAAACAAAAAAATATTGAAGTATTTCAACAAAGCCTTGCAGAACTTGAACAGGATAAAGCCGAGGAAGTTATTTCTGCGGAAGAGTTCGAAAAACTGAAGGCCGAGTTGCAACGCAGTTTCCTGAGAGATATGGAAGATGAAAAAAGCAGGACAAAAGCTGCCGAGCAAAATAGCAATAAACTCATTCCCCTGTTATGCCTGTTATTTGTTCCTGTGTTCAGTTATTCATTCTATGAAGTAGTGGGTTCGGCGCGAGACCTGGCGCTGCCGGCAATCATGCAGGAATTGTCTGCAGCAGAAACAGCGGAGCAGCAACTGGATGGCCTGAACCGACTGGCAGAGCTGTTACAGCAACGTTACGACCGTAATAATGATGACATCCAGAATGGCTATATGCTGGGCACGCTCTATCTGGAGCTGGAAAACTTTGAACAAGCCATTACTGTATTCACATCGATGGCAGAAGTCATGGAGCCGAGCCCGGATAAGGCGACGGTACTGGGTCAGTTGGCTCAGTCCATGTATATGGCCGCCGGTTCCAAGATGACGCCCGCAGTAGAACAGGTTATTGGCGAAGCGCAGTCCCTGAATCCCAATGAATTCACAATTCTGAGCCTGCTGGCTATAGATTCATTTTTAAATGAAAATTTTGCCCAGGCATTGACCTATTGGCGCCGGCAACTGGCGCAACTGGATCGAAACTCCCAACAGGCTGCGGTGTTGAGCAGTCGAATTGCCCAGGTGGAATCGTTGTTGCCAGCGTCAGCACTGGCAGCTATCGAGACAAGAGATAACCAGGGGCCTTCAGTGTCGCTTGTTATTGAGCTTGATGAGTCGATAAAAGATTTGGTCGACGATTCCATGCGGCTGTTTGTTTATGCCAGAAACCCCGCCATGCCGATGCCTCTGGCCGCTCAAACACTGGCAGTTCCGGATTTTCCGTTTGAGATTACACTGGATGATTCCATGGCCATGATTGCCAATATGACCCTGTCTACGGCACAGGAAGTTATTGTCGGAGCAAGGCTCTCCAAATCAGGTAATGCCATTGCTCAATCCGGTGACATTCAGGTGGTTTCTGAGCCCTTTACCCTGGCAGAGCAGGATGAGGCCATCATCTTGACCATTAAAGATATTGTGCCCTGATTCGTTCACCAATATTGTTATAACCAAGGACAACTATCTGCTCTATGTCGGCCAGGTCTGCAGGTAAATTTTCTTCGCTGCGTTCTGCTTTTTCCAATCGCAACTATGCGATTTACATGAGTGGTAACAGCATCTCCCTGATTGGTTTCTGGATGCAGCGTCTGGCTGTATCCTGGCTGGCCTGGGTGCTGTCGGAGTCAGAATTCTGGGTGGCGGCGGTAGCCTTTGTCGAAATTGTTCCGCTGATTCTCATCACACCTTTATTTGGTGTATGGGCTGATCGCTTTGATCGCAAATCAATGGCAGTCATTGCCCAGGTACTGATGATGTTGCAGGCATTTATCCTGTTCTTTCTCGCCTGGTTCAATTTACTAAACATTGGTTTGTTATTTGTGCTGGCGATGACAGAAGGAATTATTCAGGCAGCCTATCAGCCCATTCGACTTTCCATTATTCCCAATCTGGTAAAAAAAGAAGATCTGGTCAGTGCTGCTGCCTTTACCGCCGTGGCCTTTAATGTTGCCAGGTTTGCTGGTCCGGCCCTGGCTGGTGTCGTCATAGCTGTATCCAGTCCTGCAATGGCTATTCTATTTAATGCAGTAAGTTATTTGCTCATTGTAATTGCCTGGATTTTTATAAAAGTCCCTGCTCGTGCCAGAACAGCAGAGCCAAAATCATTTATGCAGGATATCCGCGCTGGTTTTAATTACGTGCTTGATAAGAAAGCCCTGTTTTATATGTTCGCGTTGCTGACCATAGTGTCTCTATTTATACGCCCGGTTGCCTTTATGCTGTCGGCTTTTGTGGGTGCTGTTTACGAATCAGGTCCTCTGACTCTGGCTATGTTTACCTCGGCGATGGGCATTGGCGCCGTTCTGGCCGGTCTGAGATTATCCATGGATGGCCAGACCACGGGACTGATTCGAGAGATTCTGCTGATGAATCTTATCGGAATATTTTCAATGATTGGCTTTGCCTCAATTACAATCCCCTGGCTGGCTACGGCGCTGATGTTCATCTTTGGCTACGCCGTAACCATTGGCAGTGTGGCCGGGCAGACCCTGGTGCAAAACAGTATTGATGATGACATGCGGGGCAGGGTCTTGAGCTTGTGGGCAGCCTTTACGCGCGGAGCCCCTGCTGCCGGGGTGTTACTGATTGGCTGGTTTGCAAACCGGTTTGGTCTGATGTGGCCCAATATCATAGCCGCTTTGTTATGTTTTGCCGGCCTGCTTCTGATGATGGGGAAAAGGCGTGAGATGCGCGCTTTTTTTGAAAGTTAAACAGGCAGGTATGCGATGCGGAATTTGTGTATTATTTCGTGAAATCTTACGGGTAGTGAAATGATGCAGTTAACTAATATAAAGCGGCTTCTTTCCCATCATCATTGCTGGAAAAACTATTTTCTGGTTATGGCGTGTTCATTGTGTAGTACACCTGGCTATGCCCAGCAATGGCAAGTGGGCATGTCCTCCGACGGTACCCTGATTAGTGCCAGCGGATATCAGGTTGATAGCCAGGCCAGGCCTACAGTAGTGTTGATTGGAGGGCTGGATGGCAGGCCTGAGTCCAGTCAAAAAGTGCTGGCAGAATTTGCCCGCTACCAGACTCGTCCCAAAAGTGAACAGTCTTTTAACCTGATCGTCATCCCAGAAGCCAACCCCCAGGCAGAGTCCTTACAGTTTCCTCCCACTGGCAGAGCCTATTCGGATAACCCGGTGTCCTTTTCCCTTTGGCGCTGGCTGGGGACACACGGGCCTGATCTGGTGCTGATAGAAAGCGAGAGTGACTTTGAATTAGCGGATGCGCTGAGTAATTCAGTGGTCGCTGGCGTAGGCTATGTGCCGGCACTGCACTTGTATGATGAGCCGGAAGAAATGGGAAAAATAATGGATGAGCTGAATAATCTTCCGATTTCTCCAGCCCATGAAATTCTTGATCAACGCCTGATGCGTTCGCCAAGACAGTTTGCCGAGCAGCTCGCCAGTCATTATGGCCATGACTTTTCCTGGCCGGTCTATATTCCTGGTATGGCACTGATTGGGCGAATGCGCCTGGGGTATCTGGCAGACGTCAGCGAGGTTATTGCGCCCTACCTTGATGGGACAGATATTGAAATCAATTCCTCTCTGGTGACTGCTGGTCATCTGGTATTTGCAGAAATGGCAGAGCGCACGGGCAATCCAGACTATCTTGATCTTGCCATAGAGGCGGCAGACATGGGATTTGATCGCAATGGCCAAATGCTGGAGGCAATGCCAATGCACGGTGAAATGAGTGATGCGTATTTTATGGCGACGCCTTTGCTGGCAAAGGTTGGCAAGCTGACTGGGGAGCAAAAGTATTTTGATCTGGCCTTACGGCATATCCATTTCCTGGAGAATCTTGTTCTTCGTAACGACGGGCTATACCGCCACTCCCCTTTAACTGATGCAGCGTGGGGGAGGGGAAATGCTTTCCCGGCGCTCGGGATGGCCCTGACACTAAGCGACTTTCCGGAAGATCAGGCAGGTTTTGCTGAACTACTGTCGATTTATCAATCCCATATTAAGGCCCTGGTGCCATACCAGGATCTCGATGGCATGTGGCATGAGGTGATTGATTATCCCGGGTCTTTCGCCGAAATCAGTGCAACCGCGATGATTGCAACTGCTATTCGACGGGGTATAGCCAGAGGTTGGCTCGATGCAAGTTACCAACCGGTGGTAGACAGAGCATGGCGAGCAGTTCAGATGCGCAGCAGCGCAGAAGGGTTTTTTGTTAATGTATGCGAATCAACCAACAAGCAGGATTCACTGGACGCTTATCTAAACCGGGAAGCACTTCTCGGCCCCGATGACAGGGCCGGAGGAATGCTGATGATGTTTGCTACCGAAATGGCAGAACTGCCTTAGTTTTTTTATTCAGGCTTTGCGCCTGGGTGACATGTCTTAACCGCTGATTTTGCCCTTGACTTTGTTGATCACTTTCATGAATGACTCAATCAGGGTTTCATTCTTGTAATCAGCGATCTCGCCTGCATCCATGAACATGCCATGCTCCTTGTAGGCTTCGTAAGTGATGTGTTGCTGATCAGGATCCTTAACAGTATCCATTTGCTTTTTACAGCGCGGGCAATTGATCTCTGTGTTGAGGTTTTGTGTTTTACCTACTGCACGATCCCCGCTGTCCAGAAAATCGGACATCCAGTCACCCTTTAATTTTTCGGCTTCACCATTATCGAACCACATACCACCACAGTCGGCACAACGGTCAATAGTCACTGCACCCTGCAGGGTGGTGGTATGTTCCTGCATGGCACCATCACATTTTGGACAATCCATCAAGCTCTCCTCATGATGTTACTGCTATTTTTTTGTCAGAGCTAAACAAAGTATAAAGCCGTAGGGGAGTAAACCACTTTGTTGCCAAATGCCAGATTAGATGGGCTATGCAGGGCGCTTGTCGAATTTTGATGCTAGTGTCTTGAGATATTTCTCTGCAATGCCATTTTTGCCAAAACCGGACCGACAATTTCAAAGAAGATAGTGGCACTGATGACCACAGACAGCAGAATTTCACTGTATTGCGGAAAGTAATCAGAGGCGACCAGAGCCATTCCCAGTGCTGCACCAGCATGGGGAAGCATGGCAAAACCGATCCAGTTATTGATTTCGGGCTGACATTGACCAGTGTTTCCGCCGATATAACCACCCAATACTTTGCCAATGCTACGAAAGCCAATATATGAAAGTCCGATCAAGCCCAGGGTTTTCAAGGTTGCCAGTTCAAGAGAGGCTCCGGCCAGCACAAAAAAGATGGATAAAACCGGCCATTCCATGCCTTCTATTTCGTGGAATGGGTATTTATGGTGCCTGGCAAAATTCGCAATCATGATGCCCATGACCATGGTGGCAATCAGAAAGCTTACTTCCAGCCAAATTGCCAGGCCACCACATAGAAAAACCAGGCCCAGTGCTTCCGAGCGCATGGGTTGTCCGGGGTTAATCCTGCCCGTTAAATAAGCAGCGGGTATACCTATTAGCACTCCCAGAAGTATGGCTCCTCCGAGTTCATGCAGCGTAAATATAAACAGCGAAGTGCCATTTGAAACAGTAGTGAGAGCGGTAGCTATGACCAGCCCGATACTGAACAGTATGAGTCCCCAGCCATCATCCAGGGCGACTACCGCAAGCAGTAGTCTTGAAAAAGGGGTATCTTTTTCTGACTCAATGATGACATCCACCGTGGCAATCCCATCCGTCGCCGTGGCGACGGTGGCCAGAATAATGGCCAATGGCAAATCAACCTGGAACAGTAACAGGCCACATAACACGACAAGGCCAGTGACGATGGCGCCTATAAACGAGACTGAAAAAATTGCCCGGCCATTTTCCAGGAATACTTTTGGCGTGAACTTGCTGCCCAGGATAAACCCCACCATGACCAGCGCCATTTGTGCGACTAACTGAAAGTTTTCAAGGAAAAATTCTGGAACCAGATCAAGCATTGAGGGGCCGATGAGGGCACCAAAAACAATAAGCAGGGATACTCTTGGCAGCGATGTTTTTTTGCCAAGCAGATCAGTCGCCAGGCCAAGCAGCATGAGGCAACCGATGGTGATCAGGAATTCATAAGAGCTATGCATTTAGCTATCCAGAGAGCAAACCGGGGGCAGGCTGTTGTTTTCAGTTGAAAGTACCAATTGCCATTTCTAGTCGTAATACGATATGTGGAGTTCCTTCACGGGCAATATTATAAGCCTGCTTGCGCCAGGTATAGCCTGGCTCGAGTTCCAGGAAAAGCCATTCTCTGGAAATATTTTTTCTGATGCGGACACCAAGATCATAACTGGCGACAAAGCCCGGGCTGGTTTCGCCATTGACCCTGGCGTACCAGGACATTACTGTCTGGCTAGATCTAAACTGCAGAAACTCAAGTGAGGATGTGTATTCAGAGCCAGTGAAAGATTCTTCAAAGCGCACATCATTGGTCCATCGTATCAGGGATTGTTCATTCAGGACGTGGTCGAGCTGATAACGGGAAAAACTGCCGAAGCCATCACCATCCTTGAAGTATATAGACTGGGTAAAACGATTGATGGTATTGCCTTGTGTAACCGGCTCTTAACGGTAACGCATACTGACTCTGCCTTTCAGGCCGGAACGCATTCCTACCCTGAAGAAAAGGCGATGGGCCCTTTCATCGGCTAGGTTTACTTCAAGATTTACCCGGGTGGTTTCCTGTTGCGCAACGGAAGCATTGTTGCCGGAATAGTAGCTGGTACCATCGCCATCTTCCTCAGAAAAAATAAGGCTGATACGTTCATTGATGCGGGGCAGGTGAACCTTGCCGCGCAGCCGTAATCCGCTGTCAAAATCGTCTATGTCATTCCATGATTCCGTTGCCGTGACGCGCAGGGCCGAGTAAGCCGCTTCAATATCACTGCGCTGAACACCAAAAAAACGATCCAGTTGGTTGGCCAGTGCATTGGCGGAATCAGAGGCAAACGACTGGGTTTGATCCAGCCAGCTAAGGCCAAAAACTCCTGGCACATTTTCATTGATTTCCTCCATTTGCCCATTATCGGCTGCTGAAGCGTAGGGGGAGGCAAGTAATGCAAGGCTTGTGACCAGGCAGACCAGAAGGTCCAGGCACAGTGAATTTAGAAAGCGTTTATTACTTTTCATAAACCTACTCTAAAGTAAGCTGGCAGGAACACACAACAGGCAATTGGCAAAGACATCTAATAATGTAATAAGTCATTGAATTTTAAATACTATCTCTGGCTAATGCTGGCGGGAACATTTATCATCTTGGCGAAAGCCAAAAGAGATTTTGAGTGGATCTGGATTGCACTTTATTTGCATATTTCCTTGATGAAGGGGCATTACAGTAAGCTCCCGTTCTGATATTGGATTGATTCCTGAATAATAATAAGCTTTTGAAATCGTTATATAAAAAATAACTCTCAGGCAATTTTTTTATTGTCTCTGTGGTCTAATCTGCGATGCAGGGAATTTCGTATATTTATAGTAATGGTAGATAAGGTAAACCAGCCCATTTTTAATGACAGGGCTCTCAAGGAGTGGGGTTCTGCTAAGTTTGCAGGGCCAGAATACTGGATAGCCAGTGACTGGGGTAAAGCATATTTACATAGTTGGACTGGTCTGAAAAAAACAACAGAAAACAGGTGAACAGAATGCTCAAAATGATGACAACGCTTTTGCTGATATTGTCTGCCAGCACGTCATTAGCGGCAGAGAATTTTAAAATTCGACCTGTCGCCGACCATATTTATCTGGTTGAGGGACCGGCCGGAAATACTGTGGTAGCCGCTGATACTGATGGACTCATCCTTTTTGATGGCGTTCCTGCACAGTATGCCCGTGAATACCTCGGGTTTATAAAAGAGGAAACCGGTGTTGAGGACATCAAGACCTTGATCCTGAGTCACTGGCATCCACAGGTGACCGGCCTGAATGCCATTCTGGGGCGGCAGGGTGTTGAAATTATTGCCCATGAAAATACCAGACAATGGTTGGGATCCACCATCAGGGAACGTGGTGAGACCATTATCCATACCCCGTTGGTTGAAGAGCAGCTACCCACGCTGACCTTTTATTGGGGCCAGATTGAAAAACCGTTTCGAGATGACACCATAGAAATCGGCTATTTATTACAGGCTCATACCGATGGTGATCTTTATGCACTGGTCAGGAATGCCAATGTGCTCTATACCGGGCCAGCAATTGTTGCCGATGGGTGGGCTACTGTAGATGAAACTACTAATGGTTTTATCGGAGGCTTGACGGATGCCTATGCGACCCTTGGGCAGATTATTGATGACAACACTGTCATTGTTCCGATATCCGGTCCGTTGCTGGGTAAAGCCGAATTCGATGTACAACATGGTCTTTATGATGGTCTGAAAGCGGAAATGGTATCCCTGTTAAGGCAAAGCCTTAGTGCCGAGGAAGTGGTTATTGTGAATCCCGCTCAGGGACTAATGCCTGAATGGGGTGATGCCAGCGAATTTCTCGATCAAGGGTTTCGCAGTTTTTATGGTCATTTGAGGAATGGGCGCCAGATCGGCGGCGGATTTCCATGAGCGGAAATTACGTCTCTGGCAGACTTTAAAGGCATGGTTCAAATGTTGTTATTCAGCCTGATTATTCGGCGAGATATTGTTTAAACAAACGGCAATTGAAATAGACAGAAAATAGTAAATAAATAAATGTAGAGAAACGGCCACCTTATGAATTCAGCAATCAACAAATTGAGTATCCTCAACACCGTGTTAGTCGGTGTCCTGGGCTTGCCAGCATTTGGCATCTTTGCCGCCGCCAGTGAGGAAGCTGTAGAAATCGCCAGTAGCTTTGATCGCTTTAACGAGTCTGATGAATATTTCGGCTTCCTGCAGGAAAACTGTATGGATTGTCATAACTTTGAAGATTGGGCCGGCAGCCTGGCTTTTGACCTGATGACACCGGAAGAAATCGCCGATAATGTCGGCGTTTGGGAGAAAGTAGTTCTTAAGCTGCGTGGTCGTCTGATGCCGCCAGCTGGAGCTGATCGACCGGATAATGCTGATACCGATGAATTCATCAGCTGGCTGGAAAACTACCTTGATCATGCTGGCGCCTATGAGAGACATGTCGGCCATGTGGGAATGCATCGTCTTAACCGAAAAGAATATGCTAATGCCATTCGCGACCTTCTCGGCATTGAGGTTGATGCAAACGCCTTGTTGCCACTGGATGATTCCATTGAGGGCTTCGATAATGTCGCCCAGGCATTGAGAGTATCACCCGCATTCCTGGAGCAGTCTATTAACTCCGCCAGAGTGGTTGCTTCCCAGGCCATAGGTAACCCCAATGCGAGAGCGGGGGGGACAACTTACAGTGCCGGTGGTAATCAGTATGCACACCGTGCCGGCTTGCCGCTGGGCACGAGAGGAGGCCTGGCAGTAGAACATTATTTCCCTGCTGACGGCGAATACGTGCTGAATATAGGCAACCTGGCCAGTAGGCTTTGGGTCTTTAATCAGGAATTTACTCACACCGTCATTGCCACCTACGACGGTGAGCGCTTTTTTGAAATGGATATTGGTGGCGCCGAAGACCTCAAGGCAATTGATCAGATCGGCGATACTGCCGTTGATGCCATTAATGCCAAGCTGAAAAATATCCCCTTCGTAGCAGAAGCTGGTCCGCATACTATCGTCGTTACTTTTATTCATCGCTCCTTTGCCGAGTATGAAGGGCGCTTGCATCGCATGCAGCCTTCTGCGGTAGGTGAAAATGTCATCGGTCTAAGTTCATTTGAGATTCAGGGACCCTTTAACGCCGCCGGTCTGAGTGATACGCCGGCACGCAACAGGATTTTCAGTTGTTATCCTGAAGACTTTTCCAATGTTGAGACCTGTGCCGAGCAAATTATTAGCAGCATGTCACGCAAGGCCTTCAGAGGTCAGGTTAGTGCCACTGACATAGACAGATTAATGCGGGTTTTTGAGCAGGCCAATCTGAATGAAGGTTTTGACATGGGCATTCGACGTGCTCTTACCGCCGTCATCGCCAGTCCAAAATTTCTCTATCGTGTTGAAGAGATTCCGGAAACCGCCAGTCCCGGTTCGGTGTTTGCGCTAACGGACTATGAACTGGCATCAAGACTGTCATTTTTCCTGTGGAGCAGTATCCCGGACGACACGCTGCTGGACCTGGCGGGTGCAGGAAAATTATCAACACCGGAGGTCTTATCTGAGCAGGTTATCAGGTTGCTGCAGGATCCCAGAGCAGAAACCCTGGCTTCGAATTTCGCCTACCAGTGGTTGAACATGGGCGGGTTGGATGAAATTGATCCTGATCCAGCTATCTTCAGGGATATCGATTTTGGTATACGCGATCTGTTTAAGAAAGAAATAGAGCTTTTTGTAAAGGAGATATTTCTGAATAACAGGGATGTCACCGAGATGCTTAGTGCAGATTACACTTACATGAATGAACGTCTGGCTTTGCATTACGGCGATCAGACTGTGAAGGGGGATGAGTTCCGGAAAGTACCGGTGCTGGATCCTGATCGCTATGGTCTGCTCGGCAAAGGCGGAATTCTGATGGTCTCCGCCTACCCGGATCGTACCTCACCGGTTTTACGTGGCGCCTACGTGCTTGAGCATATTACGGGTACGCCACCTCCTTTACCGCCGCCGAACGTTGAAGCCTTGCCTGAAAACCGGGCAGGCGAACAGCCAAAAACCGTAAGAGGACGCCTTGAAGCACATCGTGACAATCCGAGTTGTGCCGGCTGTCATGGCATCATAGATCCGCTGGGCTTCGCTCTTGATGGATTCGATGCTGTAGGTCGCAGTCGAACTGTAGACAGAATGGCCGGGGTGCCTATTGATACCTATGGTGTTTTGCCTGATGGCACTGATATCACCGGTGTTGAAGACCTGCGTAATGCGCTGCTGGAAAGGCCTACATTGTTCGTACAAAACCTGGTGGAAAAACTATTGATGTATGCGCTGGGTAGACCGGTCGAAGCCGAAGACATGCCGGCGGTACGACAAATTGTCAGCTCAGCGGCAGCCAACAATTTTGAATTCTATGATATTGTTCAGAGCATAGTGAGTACTGATCAGTTTCTCTACAAGGAAGCGCCAACAAGGATTGATGAACTTGGCATAGCATTGAAATAAATGACAGACACACGTGGTTTTGCCTGAATAATGCGGAACCAAAACAAGCTGGTTGAGCACGTTTTAAACTGAGCATTTTTAAACTAAAGACCAGGCTAAACGTAAAATCTAGTTAGAGAGTAAACAGGGAGAAACCTGATGTTTATAAGCAAGAAACATTTATCACGACGCAAGGTGCTGAAAGGCGCAGGGGCCAGTATTGCCTTGCCATTTCTGGATGCAATGATTCCAGCGGTATCTGCCCAGCCAGCGGCCAAGTTGCGCCTGGGTTTTGTTTATATCCCTCATGGTGCCGTATACCAGAACTGGACACCTGCGCAGACCGGGTCAGCTTTTGAGATGAGTCCTATTCTGGCGTCACTGGCGGATTATAAAAGTCATATGACGGTGATCAGTGACCTGAGAAATAAACCGGCAGAGAGCCCTGACCCTCATGCTATTACGGCAGGTACCTGGCTGCGTTGTGTTGCGCCAGAGGGCACTAACAATCCTGAAGATGGCGTCAGTGTTGACCAGTTAGCAGCGCGCACTATGGGTGGTGAAACGCCATTCCCGTCACTTGAACTTTCAACCAGCGGTGCTAATGGCGGCAGCTATTCCTCGACTATTGCCTTTCGCACGCCAACCCAGCCATTGCCGATGGAGTCGAATCCCCGCAAACTGTATTTCCGAATGTTTGGCCAGGGCGATACCGCCGAGGAAAGAAATGCTATCGCAGGAGAAACTACTTCATTACTGGATCTGGTCATGGAAGATGCTGCTTCTCTAAACAAGGAGCTTGGTGCCAGTGACAGAATTCTGATGGGTGAGTATCTGGAATCCGTACGTGAAATTGAAAAACAGATGGACAAGCTGGCGCAACAGGATCTTTCCCATATTGATATTCCGGATGCACCATTGGGCGTACCGGGTAATTTTCCAGCTCATCTGGATCTGATGTATGACCTGATGGCTCTGGCATATCAGGCAGACCTGACCCGGGTCGCTACATTCATGTCTGATCGCGAGGTCAGCATGCGCACCTACAACCATATTGGTGTTTCTGATGCCTTCCATCCGCTTTCCCATCATCAGGATGATCCTTCAAAACTGGATCGTCTGACTCGGGTGCAGGCCTGGTATGCCGCATCGTTCGCGCGCTTTGTAGGAAAACTTGCCGTTATGCCTGATACACAAGGGACGGTGCTTGATAACTCAATCATTCTTTATGGAAGTTGTATGGCAAACAGTAACCTGCACAATAATGACAAGGTTCCTTCCGTCATTCTGGGTAAGGGAAACGGCCGTATCAAGGGTGGGCAACATCTCAAGTATGCTCAGGACACGCCGCTGGCAAGCATGATGCATACCATTCTGGATCGAGCCAATGTGCCGGTAGATTCTTTCGGCGACAGTACTGGTCTGCTCTCTGAAGTCTAGGGACGCTATTCGAACAGGAACAGTTTTTACTGGAGTGTTATGAAAAAAATTATCTGCAATATTCTGTTATATACTGCATTTTCTGCAAGCAGCTTCATGCTCTGTGCCGCGGAGGAATCACTGGTATTGCTGGCTGAAAAACAGCAGGTTTCCCAGGCTATTGCCCTGATCGAATCCGGAGTCGATGTTAACCGTGCCTCTGCTGATGGTACGACAGCATTACACTGGGCTGCCTATTATGGTGAACTTGAACTGGCACAGCGCTTGATTCGTGCTGAAGCTGATCCTGATACCAGCAATGACTATGGTTCATCTCCTTTGGGGGAAGCAGCTACCAAGGGTGATCTGGAAATGACCAGCCTCTTGCTAGAAGCTGGTGCGAATGCCGAGTCTGCAAATCCGGAAGGGCAAACTGCTTTAATGGCTGTTGCCCGCACTGGCAATATCACTGCGGCTAAACTGTTACTTGATAAGGGTGCGGATGTGAATGCCGTTGAAGCTTGGGGCGGTCAGTCAGCACTGCACTGGGCGGCTGCCAGAAAACATCCCGAGATGGTGGAGTTCCTGATTGCAAACGGTGCAGATATTGATATTCGCGCTATAGATCGCAACTGGGAGCGGCGCGTGACATCAGAGCCGCGCATGAAAGATATGAAGACCGGCGGTTTTACCCCTCTTTTGTATGCTGTAAGGGAGAACTGCATAGCCTGTGTTAATGCGCTGCTGGATGCCGGGGCTGATATCAACAAACCCGACCCTGATAATGTTTCTCCATTGATATTATCTCTGGTGAATTTACGCTACGACATGGCCATGAATTTGATTGAACGAGGGGCAGAGATTAATCAATGGGACTATTTTGGTCGCACGCCACTTTATGCCGCCGTCGATACTCACCTGGTACCTGGCCGCAGTAATCGCGGAGACCTTCCCGCTGTGGAAAAATATACTGCCTACGATGTGGCAAAAAAGTTACTTGAAAAAGGCGCTAATCCAAATATTAGCCTGAAGCTTTATCCACCTGCACGAGAGATTGTCTATGACCGGGGCAATGATTTTAATGTCATGAATACCGGTGCTACTCCCATTCAGCATGCTGCTTATATGGGGGATACCAAAATGATGAAGCTCCTGCTTGAATATGGAGCAGACTGGTCTCAAGCAAATGCTTATGGGGTTACCCCGATGATTGCACTGACCAGCAAGTCCACTAATGAAAATACCCGCAGTTCAGGAAAAACCGAGCTCGATGTCATGCAAGGGCTTGAGGTTTTGTTGCAAGCCGGTGCTGATGTTAATCAGAAGGGTGGGCGCTTTGGTGAGACACCATTACATACTAGCGCAAGAATGAACTGGTCAGTAGTTGTGTCTTTCCTGGTGGAAAATGGAGCGGACCTTTATGCCAAAGATGACCGTGGCCTGATTCCGCTGGATTATGCCACTGGAAAGGCAGACACTCAGTCCCTGGGGGCTTTTGATGTTATTGGAGAGCTTCCGCAGATGGCCATGCAATTAAAACAACTTATGGAAGCTTATCCTCAATG
>JAHEHN010000049.1 GCA_024644515.1 Gammaproteobacteria bacterium | reverse complement strand
ACCCACGTCTTCGGGCAGGGGCGCGTCATAGCGCCAGAGAATCTCGCCGTTGTCGATGCTGACTGCAAACGCGTCATTCTCACCTGTGACCACGTAGGCGATGCCGTTGTGAACCAGCGGTTGGGCTTCATTGGAGAACTGTGGCCCGATACCGGAACCATCCAGGTGCACGCGCCACTCGGCCTTCAGGTTGGCGACATTGTCACGGTTGATCTGGTCCAGCGGGGAGTAATGCTGGTTAGACAGTGAGCCTCCATGGGTCAGCCAGTTTGTGCGCGGGGCAGCGGCAAGGTCGGCAACGGACAACTGCAGGTCAGGTTGCGCGGCGGCCTGTTTGGGCACCGCAGCCAGCAGGCTGCAGGTGACCAGCGCAGACAGTATTAGCGGGTAGTTATTCATGGTGCCTGTTCGTCTGGATCAGGCTTTTCTGCCTGTTTTATCCAGTCCAGAAGCGCCAGCAATTCCTCGTTATTGATCTCACTGGTATGAAAGGGCGGCATACCCGGAAAACCGTTTCTCACCACTGTTGTGGCAAACTCTGTTTCAAACGGTATACCCCTGATATCAGGAGCTACCTGGCTGTTGTGGCAATAGCTGCAGCTGGCATTCCAGATATGTTCAGGTGACTGCCAGTCCCCGGCCGCCTGGCCAAGGGAGAGTGACGGTGTAAACACGGCTGCCAGGAACAGCACAATTATTCTCAGCATGTGCGGATTCCTGATTTGCCTGGCGCCAGTATGCCGTCGGGGTCCAGCGCTCTCTTGAGCCGCTGGTTGACGTCCAGGTTGACGGCGCCGTGATGTGAGGCAACCCGGTCCATGAAACCGACGCCAGTGCGATAAATGCCGTATCCGGCCTCGCCAAAGGCATCGATCAGGGCGTTCATGCATTCGCGGGCACGCCGGGTCTCGTCTTCATCTTCCTTGTTGTAAACGATGGGCATGACATTCAGTGTCGAGCGACCAGTCACCGTCATGCCGGTCATGAAATCCATGCCGTACCTGCTCATGACCTCCTTCGCCAGTGTCATCTGCCTGGCCACATCCTCGCCGCGGGCCGGGGCGACCGGTGAGAACCAGATCAGCCCCCTGCTGCGTTTCCACTTGAACAGTTCAAACGACTTCAGGGTCAGCTGGTTGTAGGCTGCCGGATCATCGATATCAGCAAGCACCTTTGCCCCGGAAGCCTCAAAGCGTGAAACGATGTGGGCCCAGTCGCTGTCCACTTTCTCCTGGCGGCCATAGACCGAAAACATGTAAATCCAGGCACCAAGGCCAATATCCTGCGCCCACTTGATGGTGACATCCTGGGGAATGGCGCCTTCACCGGTATACAGGTTTGCGCGACCAACACCCGAGGCAATGATGGTCGAGTTGCCCACGGTGCCGGAATTGCCGATGGTGCCGTCGATTCGCAGTGGCCGGATGGTATCAATGGCCTTGGCAATATCCTCCTCGTTGGCCCAGACCGCCATGCCGGTCCGATGGGCTTCCGGGGCAGGCATCAGTTCGATCCCCATTCGGGTAACGATGCCAAAATTACTCTGGGTAAAAATGCCGTCCAGAGTGGGGCCGTAGCCATACTTGAAAGCCTGCCAGCTGGTCGTATTCTCAATACCGCCGAATCCTGTTCGCAGCAGCGTGCCGTCAGCCAGCATGACTTCGTAACCAACACTATGGGCAAAATGGTCGAAATAAGGCGTCTGGCCTTCGCCGCGTTCCAGGGTATTGCCCAGTGGCGAAACTATAGGCCCAGGACCCGGAAAGTCGAGCCAGAAGTCATGGCCTTCAGCTTTCAGAAAGTCCTGAAGCTGTTTGTAGGTCACGCCGGGCTCCACCACGACCGTACCCAGGACCGGGTCCATGTCTGAGATCCTGTTCATGCGGCGCATATCGAGCACTACCGTGCCCGGATCGGCCACAGTCATGCTGCCATAACCCATGTTGCGCCCGGTGGAAGTGGGCCATAGCGGCACACCTGATCTTCTCGCCAGGGCCAGCACTGACCTGACCTCATCGACCGAAGACACAGAAAGCACGGCAGCAGGTGAGTGGGCGGCCTCCTCAAAAGGCAGCATTGAGCGCGCGTAGGGTCTGAGGCTGTCCACATCGGAAACCACATGGTCACTACCGAGCAGGTTTGCGCTGTCGGTGATGAAGCGCCGGAATTGCGCCCTGGTGACGTTGCCGGGCAGGCAGGCAGCTGCTGCCTCGGCCTGCATGGTGCTGATGGAAGCGGCAGCCCCCGCCATCACGGTAAAAAAGTCACGACGCTCCATAGTTCCCCCTCAGAACCTGCAAGGCCAGTCAGTCATCCAGGAAAATCGGGTTGACGATTTTGCCGGTTACCGGATGAGCATAGTGGTACGGCACGAAAGTTCTGCCGAGGGCGTCATCCACAGGGTGGGAGGCAGCCTGCGGCGGGAAGTCTTCGCTGACCGGGGTCGTGTCGTACCACATCCTGTCGTATTTAAGGGTGCTGTAGAACGTGGGAGACCACCAGAAGCGATCGATTTTCCAGATACCGTCTTCTTTGACGTACGTATTTTCGTAGACACCGTCTGCCCACATCATGGCGCCTTCCAGATCCTCCGGTGTGGCGTCCGGGCTGTCGGTCAGTGCTGAGCCGGCCTGTACCAGTGCCCGCCAGCGGCCCTTGGCGCGTTTGCCATCCGGCATGACTGTAACGATGCCCTGGTGCTGGGTGTGATTGATCACCTGGTTCTTGTGCAGTCCGGGTTCACTCATGCCGCCCAGCACCTCTTTCAGGAAGCGGCGAATATTTTCCTTGCCGATATACCTGCCCCGCTGACCGACTTCCATGGAACCGTTTTCGGTAAACAGGTCAGTCATTTCATCGTACAGCAGCATATCAATGTAATAGCCGTACATATGCTGCAGCCGTTCGATGGCATGAATGTCTTCGATTTTTGTCACCCTCTCTTCGAGCACAGTTTCTAGTTTATGCTCCAGGACCTTTATCTGTGCTTCCAGTTCTTCCACTGTCGCCATAGTTATCACCTTCGGGATAGTCAGCCTGTTCGTGTTTTGAATTCCTGTTAGAATTTCCATATTGCGAGCGCAACTTATAGTGATAGTATAGCCGGCGGAATTTGCTGTCTACAGCTTCTGAAGAAATCGGCCCAGGCACCCCAGAATCATCACCGGACACACGGCCTCTATGACAAGAAAAAGCAGCGCGCCAGGCTCCGGCGACACGTCGGACACTCCGCTTGAAGAATCCCTGACTTTCCTGCTGTCCACGCTGGGCAGCCGGATTGCACTGATCGCCGAACAGAATCTCAGGAAAGTGCTAAACCTGGGTTACATGGAATGGCGGGTAATCCAGATTGTCGGTACTGAAACGGACGTGCCACCCAAGCGCATCATCGCTATTACGGGTGTTAACAAGGCAAATGTCAGCCGGGCCATCAGTTCCCTCGAGGATCGAGGCCTGATCCAGCGCTCCAGTCTCAATGGGCATGCAAGGTACACCAAGCTCAACCTGACCCGGGAAGGCAAGCGCATTTACCGCAAGGGCAATGACCTGCGTGCCAGCAGTGAAACACCGCTCTTTGAAGGATTGAATGCGTCGGCCCGGAAACAGTTGGGTGCTTCGCTCAGGAAAGTGATGCGCAATGTCGATGCCATGAGAAGCAGCGATTAATTATGAGTTCGAACCAGACTTTGCGGAGTCAGAAAAAGCATTGGCCAAAACAGGAATAATTCAATGAATGCACAAAGCCAGTCTCCTGCCATCACACTGAAGCACCCTGACAAGTTGTTTATCAATGGGGAATGGGTGGCGTCTCAATCCAATGACAAACTGGAAGTGATTTCTCCGCATACCGAGGAGGTGGTCTTTACCACCGCCGCTGCGGACAAGGCAGACATGGAGGCCGCAGTCCAGGCTGCCAGGACGGCTTTTGACAAAGGGCCGTGGCCCCGCATGACACCTGACGAGCGCGCTGATGTGCTGATCCGCATGAAAGACATCCTGCTCAAGCGAGCGCCGGAGATCGCCGCCGCCTGGACCGAGCAGGTTGGCACCCTGGCAGGCGCTTCAGCTTTTGTCACCGGCGGCTCAATACATCTTTTTGACTACTACATCGGCATGGTGGACAGCTATCCGTTCGAAGAGCAGTTGCCTCCCACTGATGGGCAGGGATCTGCGCTTATCGTCAGGGAACCAGTGGGTGTCATCGCCACGATTGCACCCTGGAATAATCCGTTCGGCATCATGGTCGCCAAGATTGTGCCGGCATTGCTGACGGGCTGCACGGTCATCATGAAACCGGCGCCTGAAACGCCGCTGGATGCCTACATTCTTGCCGAGGCCGCCGAAGAGGCCGGCTTGCCCAAAGGCGTGCTCAACCTGGTGCCGGCAGGCCGGGATGCTTCAGATCACCTGGTGCAGCAGGCCGGGATCGACAAGGTGAACTTTACCGGTTCGGTCGTTGCCGGGCAGCGCATCGGTGCTGTCTGTGGTGGCCGGATTGCACGCTGTACCCTCGAGCTTGGCGGAAAATCGCCAGCCATTATCTGTGATGATGCCGACCTGCAACATGCCGCAAAGGTCCTGGCTACCACCATCACCATGTCGACAGGGCAGGTCTGTGCAACGTTGAGCCGGGCACTTGTGTCGAAAGCGCGCCATGATGAACTGGTCGATGCAATTAAAGCGGAAATGAGCAACATCAAGGTCGGCGACCCGCATGATCCGCAAACGGGCATGGGGCCACTTGCCATGGCCAGGCAACGTGAGCGTGTCGAGAATTACATTGCCCTTGGTGAGAAAGAGGGAGCGACACTTGCCTATGGCGGCAAGCGTCCGTCAGGCCTGGAAAAAGGCTACTACATCGAACCCACGCTGTTTACGGGAGTCACCAGTGACATGCAGATTGCACAAGAGGAGATTTTCGGGCCGGTGCTTTGCGTGCTGACCTATGAAGATGAACAGCAGGCCATTGATATCGCCAATGATTCCGACTTTGGCCTCTATGGCGCCGTGTTTACCCGGGATACGGAAAAAGCCTACAGGATTGCCCGCGCAGTACGCAGCGGCACCATGTCACACAACCACTTCAGGTTCGATCCGGCCCTGCCATTTGGTGGTTTCAAACAATCGGGCATGGGCCGGGAAGGTGGCGTTTCTGCCATGCATGCCTGCACTGAACTCAAATCCATCCTGCTGGACAATTAAATTAATAAAGGAAACAAGACATGAAGTTGATTATCACAGGGGCATCCGGTCCTTTCGGGCGTAAAACCACCGAGGGCCTGTTAAAAAGGGTGCCTGCAGAAGACCTGATCCTGGTGACGCGCAATCCGGACAAGCTGCAGGATATGGCGCAGCTGGGGGCCCAGGTACGGTTTGGTGACTTTGATGACAAGGCCTCCCTGCTCAAGGCCTTTGCCGGCGGCGACAAAATGCTGATGATCAGTACCAACCGGGTGGGTCAACGCATGCCCCAGCACACCAATGCGGTAACAGCCGCCAGTGAAAGTGGTGTGAAGCACATCATCTATACTTCCTTTGTCGGGGCTGAACCTGACAACCCATCGCTTGCCGTGCACGACCATCGTGGCACCGAGGCCCTGATGAAGGAGTCCGGTATGACCTGGACGGCGCTGCGCAACAGTCAGTACGCAGATTTCATTTTTGCTGCGGGCCCGATTGCCCTGAAGAGCGGCAAGTGGATGGCCAGTGCCGCTGACGGCAGGATCGCCCACGTTACGCGCCAGGACTGCATCAACTGTGCAATTGAGGTCATGGCCACAGACGGGCACGACAACAGGATCTATAACATCACGGGGCCTGAGCTGAACACCATGCAGGACGTGGCACGTATAGTTTCCGAGACCGCCGGCAAGCCCATCGAGTATGTCGACGTAACAGATGATGACATGTATGCGCATTTCGACAGCCTGGGCATTCCCAGGAGCGCGATTGATGACAACGTGGTTGAAGGTGTGCCCTGGTGCAGTGACGACATGGTGTCGTTCGAGCGAACCATCAGGGAAGGGCGGTTCGCCGTAATCTCCGATGACGTGGAAAAGCTTACCGGTAACAAGCCGCAGTCACTTCGAAGTTTTGCCGAAGAAAATCGTCAGCTCCTTGATATTGCGGGTTAACGTCCGGGCATACTACATATAAATAAAGAGGATAATCTGACCCCTTTGCTTTCCGGGTACGTATCACTGCACAATATCCAATTAATTCTGATTGAGT
The DNA here is from genome assembly GCA_024644515.1 of Gammaproteobacteria bacterium. Lineage (GTDB taxonomy): Bacteria > Pseudomonadota > Gammaproteobacteria > Pseudomonadales > Pseudohongiellaceae > Eutrophocola. Next base: position 2,309 of record JAHEHN010000049.1, on the reverse strand, counting down.
AATATCCACGGCATATAACGGACGCGTGCGAAAGTTACTTAAATATTCTAGTCCGCAGTAAACGAGCAGAATCCAATGGCACTGATGACTAAGACGACAACCAACATCAAGGACGATGCAGCCAAAAGGATTGCAGGGGAATATTCGTGCCCAGTTCCATGACAAGCGAGTTTCATGAGCAAATCGGTGAATTCAAGGGGCTCTAAGGGACGATTGAGAGCAATTTCAAGGCAGGATAGTCAGGCAATGGCAACATTTCAGCCAGTTACCTTAATGTGGACTACCTGCGATTAGCCATTTATTCTTCCTATCCATCTATCCATCCGTATCCGTGAGTTATAGTAGTACGCTTAGCAGTACTGCTGAATGCTCAATTTATTTATGTTAATATTTTTCAATAGGTTATATAGCTAATTCAACTCCCGCCGCCCCACCAAATAAAAAACCCGCTTCTGCAAAGAAGCGGGTTTTTTATTGTTCAGTTGAAAAGTGTTAAAGCGGGCTTTAACACTTATTAGAATACTCAGGCCGAAAAAACCAGTTTGCGACCATTTTACTTGGCTTTATACATAGCATCATCGCAAGCCTTGATCAGAGGATCAACTTCCTTACCATTTTGCGGGTAACTGGAAATACCAATGCTGACCGTGACATTAATACTCTTCTCCCCGATCTTTACGGACAGGGCTTCAACTTGTTGCCGTAAACGTTCAGCAAGTACAAGGTCCTGCTTATTATCAAGCTCTGGCAGTACAAGAAGAAATTCCTCTCCTCCAAAGCGACCGGCATGATCAGCCCGGCGTATAATTTTTTTGAATATTTTTCCCAATTCAATTAAGACATTATCTCCGGTCTGATGCCCATAATTATCATTAATCAATTTAAAGTGATCGATATCAATAATCATCAATGATAAAGATCTTGAATATCGTGAGGCTCGGTCAATTTCATAATCCAGTTTTTCGTTTAATGTCGTTCTATTGCATAGTCCGGTTAGGGCAACGTGGGTAGCCCTGTTTATTAATTCATGTTCCATCTTTTTACGAGCACTAATATCTTCAATCACTGCAACAAAATACTTTGGCTCAGCAGCAGAGGTCTTGATTAACGAGGCAGTAAAACTGATCCAGATTATGCTGCCATTTTTGTGAAAGTAGCGTTTTTCACGCTTGTAGGTATCGCGTTCGTTGTTCAACATCTGCTGTAAGAGGCTCAAATCAATATCCAGATCATTCGGGTGAGTAATTTTCTGAAAGGTTATTTTGATAAGCTCTTCCTTGCTATACCCCACAATATCGCAAAGCTTCTGATTTATCTCCAGGAACGTACCCGCTGGTGATACCCGCGCGATCCCCACCGCTGCCTGTTCGAAACCTGATTTAAACTTTTGTTCACTTTCTGTAATGGCGAGCTGGGACTTTTTCTGGGCAGTATTATCAACAAATTCAGCCAGGCGATAGAGCTGTCCTCCTGCGTTAAACGTTCTCGGTGCTACCAGAACATCAAGAACTTTTTTACTTTTTGGAAGCAGTTAAAGTTCATAGCGCTCAGTATTTCCCGCAGCAAAACGGGCTATCATCTCAGCTCTTTCATCTTCTGCAATTAAATCCAGCGCACTCATGCCATAAAGTTCAGAACTTGGATATTCAATCATTTTAATAAATTCAGCATTGGCTCCAATAACGATCCCATCCCTGGTGATGACAAAAGCGCCAAACAGGAACTGAAAACAATCAACGACTCCATCTGCTCCATCTGTCTGAAATATATCAGCCAGGAAATGATCAAATTTTTCTTCTGCAGACGCCATTAATTGAAACCTTCCAATGCTTAAAACTTAAGGACCATTTCCCAATGCATGAGATAATTGCAAATCCAGCTTGATATAACCTAAGAAACAAATGATAAATAAAAACCCAGACTACCAACAAATAACCTCTTTGATAAGCTATTATATTTATACCTTTTCAATAAGTTAGATGAGGTACGTTTTTAAACTAAAGTATACAGGTATATTTTAGAGTGGTAGAGATAGGGAGAGATTGAGATAGAGATAAAGATAGGGATATTTAATTTGTAGTATAAAATGTCAGAATTATTTTTGAGAGTCCGCCTGCTCCAGCATTTCGCTTGCTTCAAGCCACTGTTCTTCCAGAGCTTCAGTGGCAGATACCAAGGCTGCTCTTTCCAGCAGCAAGTTGTTTAACTTGTCTTTCTGACCGTCATCATAGAGGGACGCATCGGCTAACTGCGCTTCAAGTCCGACCAGCTTGACCTGATTATTATTAATTTGTTTTTCCAGAGTAGTG
>JAHEHN010000089.1 GCA_024644515.1 Gammaproteobacteria bacterium | reverse complement strand
TTTTGTCAGGCAGGGAGTTTACTGAATAACGCGGGAGGTTTACAGGTAGGGCTGGAAGACAGATAAAGGATAAAAGAAAAAGGATAAAGGTGGGCCAGCGGGATGCAAGAGACAGGATGCAAGAGGAAACGTGCAGGATAAATGATAAATGATTTGTAGGTCGGATAAGGACCGCAGGGACGCATCCGACGGGGCGACCAGTGGTCGCCTGCTTGAGACTTGTGACTTTAAAGGTCACCTTTATCCTTTTTCTTTTATCCTTTATCCTTCGTTCATAACTTAACAAAAAAGCAGCGATCAATATGACTACACCAACTGAATCCCACCATGCCAACACCAAAATCCAGTACGTGGTGAAGGGTGAACATACTATTTTTTATCCGGGTGATCGGGAGAAATCCTATTGGCCGGGTGAATTCCATGATGTTCAGGTTATTGATATTCATTCGCTGGCAGAGTCGGAAAAACCTACGGTAGAGAAGAATGGTTTTGCGCTCTTACATCATGATTCTCGCATGACTGATTATTATGATGAGGGGCAGGTAGTGGAAATTTACTACCCGGAAATGTGTGAGTTGGCGAAACAGGTGAACGGGGCCGAGCTGGCCATTGCCTTTGGACATGTAGCGCGCAGTGATAGTCCGGATGCGACCCAGCATTCACAACCTTCCTATGCCGCCCACGTGGACTACGGCAGGAAGACCATTGAGGAATATACGCACAATATTCTGGGGGATGAAGCCGAAGCCTGGCTGAAGAAGCGAGTTGTGCTGATGAATTTCTGGCGTCCGATTAAAACGGTTTACCGTACGCCACTGGCCCTGGTTGATGCGTCCACCGTGGCCAGGGAAGACCTGAATTTTGCCGAGGTCAGGGGGGGGCTGAATGATCCCAATCGTCCCCCTTTATACGGCTGGAATCTGAGTTATAACCCTGCGCATAAGTGGTATTACGCCTTTGAAATGCAGCCTGAAGAAATCTTTGCCTTCAAGCTTTATGATTCCTGTGACGATGTGCCTCAATTTACCGGTCACACAGCGGTAGATCTGCCATGGACGGATGACAATACGCCGCCACGTCATAGCATGGAAATCCGCACCATCTCGTTTATTGACGAATAGCAGAATTTTTAATGGCTAACCCTGAGACTTTTCTGTCGGATGCGGCCTGGGGCCTTATCCGACCTACGGGCTTGCTTCGGGATTGATAGGTGCATTGGCTTGTGTAGGTCGGATAAGCGCAGCGCATCCGACATAGCGGTCTTACCCTCACACAATAAGATAGGACTTTAGCCATAGCCCGATTCTGGGTAGACTCCTTTTAATAAAAACAGAAGTAAAACAAAACAAAATAAAAACAAAATAAAATAAAAACAAAATAAAAAGAAAGGGGAATATTCCATGTCTGATGCTGCCCTCGCAGAACACAAAAACAAGGGTTGGTTCACCTACGAAAACGGTATTCTGCTTTTACTTGGTTTCACCTTCGGCTTAATCTTTTTTGATCGTAATGCGGTGGGGGTACTGACGCCCTATATCGTTGAAGACCTTGGTCTATCCAATGCACAACTGGGCATGCTGTCCTCCGGTCTGGCACTGGCCTGGGCAATATCTGCCTATGCCTTCAGCGCCTGGTCTGACCGCAAAGGTTCCCGCAAACCCTTTATCCTGCTCTCCATCATTGTTTTTTCTGTTTGTTCAGCCAGTTCAGGCCTGGCGGGATCTTTTGGTTTTCTGCTGCTGGCGCGTGTGGTGATGGGTTTGGCGGAAGGGCCGTTCCTGCCCATCTGTCTGTCGGTGATGAATGAGGAAAGCTCACCCCATCGGCGCGGGATGAACGCCGGGCTGATGCAAAATGTTTTTGCAGCGCTACTGGGAACGACGCTGGCACCAATAATGCTGACCGCTCTGGCACAACAGTTTGACTGGCGTATTACCTTTTTTCTCACCGGTATTCCGGGTCTGATTTGCGGCTTCCTGGTGTGGAAATTTATGCGCGAACCGACCAGGCACAAAGACGCGGCATCGGAAGAGCCATCGGCAATTGGGGAACAGGAAGGTCACAAAGTCTCGGCGGGAGCCCTCGCCATGCTGAAAGAACATAATATTCGCATCTGTGCCCTGATCGCGATCTTCCTGGTGTCATGGTTTCTGGTATCGCTGACGTTTCTGTTTGTGTTTTTTACCAGCTATCGCGGCTTCACCCCGGAGCAGACCGGAGGCATCATGTCGGTAATGGGATTTTCTACCATGATATGTGGTTTCCTGGTGCCCGCCTGGTCGGATCGTATTGGTCGCAAACCGGTGATGATTCTGTTCACCTTTATTGGTGTGGTTATGCCCCTGGCAGCGCTTTATTTTGATGGCCCCATGTGGGTGATGGGACTGCTGCTATTTATTGGCTGGAGCGCCTCGGGTTCCTTCGCTTTATTTATGGGCGTGGTGCCTGGCGAAACGGTCAGCCCAAAACTGGCCGCCACCTCGATGGGGCTGGTGGTGTGTATCGGGGAATTGGTTGGTGGTTTTGCTTCACCCTGGCTGGCCGGCGTACTGGCGGACCAGAATGGCTTGCAGGCAACCATGTACTTCGCCCTGATCTGTGCCTTCCTCTCAGGTATAACAGCGCTGTTCCTGAAAGAAACAGCACCTAGCCAGGTGGGAAAAGCCGCGGCCTAGCCGTTTAACTGGCTGCGTCAGTTGTCTGTTTTCAGTCGGCAACCGTCGTCATCGCTGACCACGTAGCCTGCTGAGGGATCAGAAAAATGTGAACCGATAACAAGCACGTCCTGATTGGCGTAGTCATCGACAAAATCCTGACGGGTTTGGGCGCCAGCTTCCTGGTCCATATCAAAACGCACAATTCTTTTTGGCTCTGCCAGTTGAATAGGGTTGTGCATCAGGTCACCGGTAATAACCGCTTTTTCGCCTTTGGATTCAATACAGATACTGACATGCCCGGGGGTATGTCCGGGGGTAGGTCTGAGGCTGATTTCAGGGCAAACCTTGTGTTCAATATCGATAAGATCCACCAGACCGGCATCCACCACAGGCTGTACAGCATCTGCCATGTGATTCAGGTCATGATAGCCTTTGTTTTCTTCCAGCATCTTCCAGTGTTCGTATTCTGATTTACCAAACAGGTAACGGGCATTGGGAAAGGTCGGTACCCATTGGCCATCTACCAAATGGGTATTCCAGCCCACATGATCAAAATGCAGATGGGTGCATAACACGTAATCCATTTCCTCGCGCTTGAAGCCGGCGGCTGAAAGATCTTCCAGAAAGCTGGTCTGCATATTGGTAAAGACATCGAATTCCCGCTGCCGGTCTGCGCCGATGCAGGTATCCAGCATGATCTGGTATTGCGGTGTGCGCATGACGAAACACTGAAAGCTGATAATCATTTTGCCATCCGGGGTGGCAAAATGAGGCAGCAGCCAGGGATATTTCTGAACATCTTGTGGGCCGGCATCCGGCCACAGCATGGAAATGTCGTCTTCCCAACCATTAACCTCGACGATGCGAGTGATTTCCACCTCGCCAATTTTCCAGGTGTGCAGATTTTCTAATGCCATAAGTGCTCCGTAATTATTTTTACTGCAGTTTTATGTTCAATGTTTTAGAAGCTGAATATATCGACTTCGTCTTGTGGCGCTTCCATACCTTCCTCATGATATTTTTCCCATATTTCCGCCCACGGCCGACCGAACATGTCAGGCACATAGGCTTCATAGGTATCACCGGGATTCATCGGTGTGGCGATGCCGTTTTGAGTAAATATGGTTTGCACGCATTCGATATAGGAGTACGGGTCGCCTTCGCTGATGTCACTGACCCGTCGCAGATTACGCACGATGCGTACCGGTTCGCTTAGTGCTTCGGAATCATAAAAAATCGATTCATGATTGAGCGCAGTGATGGCACCTGAGTCATCACGCACCGGGGTATAAATCTCCACAGTCTGCATCTTGTTCGAAAATTCAAACTGGGAATGTGCCATCCAGGGCTGAATATTGGAGGTCCAGCTAATCACCACATCCTCATCCCAGAAACCAACGGTTTCGCCATACCAGCGCGGTACATCCTGCCCAAGACGGGGGATGGCACCCTCAGTATTAAATTCCCGGCCAAAATGCACCTGGGTGATAAAGTTTCGGGCCACACCAGCAAGAATTTCAAAAATATCCGGAGTGACGATAATGGTATGGTTTTGCATCAGGGTGGAGGCAAAATGCCAGCGCCGCATAAAACCTTCCGGCCAGCAATACTGGGAAGGCCATTGCGACTGACCACGAGACTGGTGATAGGCCTCCTGTACCACCCGTTTCTGGTACTCGGGGGTTAGAAAGGAAAGCACGGTGGGAATCTGATTCACCATCATGCCGTACCAGGTGCCCTGCAGGCCACCGGGACCGCCTTCATCCCAGAAGTAGCGTCCACTGATATCGCCTGGCACTGTGGCATAGGTATGTTTGGTGGGGCCGCCACGGCTTTGGGTTTCTGCCATCAGCGCTTCGTAGTGTTCCTGGGCACTGTCAAAGCCATAGGGGCTTACCATGGATTCCCTCGGATAGTCCCTGTCACAGAAACCCCAGGCCGCAGTCAGGGGGGGATTGTCACCGCCCATGTTCGGGCCCGGATAGGCACCGCCCTGGGCTTCCAGAGCAAAGCCCGAATTACAGCGCCAGTAGCGTGGATCCATCCAGTAGTCCATGTCCTTATAAAAATCAGTGGTAGTAAAGATATCGATGGGGAGGGGCTCGACATTATCGGGTACCTCGCCATTTTGAGCCGCCACTGCCTCAAAACCAAAAAAGTTGACTGGACCTACTATTTCATAATCCTGGGCATCGGCAATGGGGGCGCCACGACCGACACTGTCAAAACCGATATCGGGCATGGCCTGAGCCATGGCCTGCTCTGTAACAGAAAGCAAGGAAACGGAGAGCAGGGAAAACGATAACCCCTTAGTTAGTAGTCCTGGAAAATTACGCATAGTGGTCCTCAGGGTGTTCTTTGAATTTACAGATTTTTATTCTGTCTTACGTTGATACTGGTGTTTCAGCAGCAGGCTAAGTTATCACAATCGAAACCCGTGAAGAAATACCGTAGCGTTTATTTAACTTAGCTTGGTCAATGGAGCAGGGGCAGGAATGCCGAGAATCATATCGGCGGCTTTTTCCGCAATAGCCACTACACTGGCATTGGTATTAGCGCCCGGCACGCGCGGATAAATTGACGCATCGGCCACCCGTAAACCCTCCATACCGTGTACTTTCAACTCATCATTCACCACATCATTGGCGCCATTACCCAAGCGACAGGTGGAACCGGGGTGATGCACGGTGGCGAGAGTGTCGAGAACGTAATTCTCCAGCGTGTCGTCATCATTCACAGTCGCGCCGGGCAGACGCTCAGTCGCTTGATAAGGCGTAAATGGACTCATGGCAAAAATCTTTCGCGCCAGTTTCAGACCGCGCTTCAGGGTTTCTATATCTTTTTCGGCACTGCCCAGAGCAGGGTCAATCAGGGGAGCTGCCATTGGGTCATTACTGGCCAGCGTTACCTTGCCGCGACTCTCCGGGTACAGGCAGACGATGCTGATGGCAATGCCGTGGCCCAGGGGAATAGGGAAGGGTTTGGGGTTACGACGCGCTGGTTGAAATACCACCTGGATATCCGGGCGATCGAGATTCGGCAGGGAACAAATATAGGCATTGGTTTCAAACAGATTGCTGGCCATCGGGCCGCTACGAAATAAGCAGTATTGCAGGAACTGCACAATATCCCGCGGCAGTGCTTTCCAGGACAGCGCATAGGAGGTGCTGTCCTGCATATCCATGGCGACAAAACTGGCGGGATGATCATGCAGGTTTTTGCCAACGCCGGGCAGATCATGCACCAGGGCTACACCCACATCCTGTAAATGTGAGGCCTCGCCAATACCGGAGTTAAGCAAAAGGTGAGGTGAGTGAAAGGCGCCAGCACAAACAATCACTTCCCGTTCTGCCTTCAATTGAATGATACTGCTGTCCTTTATTATCACGGCACCAATGGCCCTTTTTCCTTCAAATACTATTTTGCGTGTCGCGGTTTCGCTCATCACTACCAGGTTGGAACGATTTTGCATGGCCGGGCGCAGGTAGGCACTGGCAGTGGAAACCCGTTTGCCTTGCCAGATGGTGCCCTGGCGATACCCATAGCCTTCGGGGTAGGCGCTATTAAAATCCTGACACGCGGGAAACCCCAGCTCGGCCATGGCACTGTTGAACGCCTTGCAAAGGCGATTGGGTTTGGGAATGAAGCTGACACCCATGGGGCCATCAATATTGTGGTAGGGCGAGTCTGAGTATTCCGGGTTGTGCTCGCTGCGCAGGAAATAAGGCAGCAGGTCTGCATAGCCCCAGCCTGGATTACCTTCCAGTGCCCAGTCGTCATAATCCAGTGCGCTACCGCGGTAGTAAGCCATGCCATTAATGGAGCCGGAACCGCCGATGACTTTGCCGCGGGGCAAAGGGATCTCGCGATTTTTGAGTGCACCCTGGGGCACGGTTTTCAGGCCCCATCCCAGTTTCGGGTTCATGATGGCCGCCCCGACGCCGGCAGGAATAGAAATAGTGGGGTGTTTTTCAGAGCCGCCGGCTTCAATCAGGCAGACGCGGTGCGCTGGATTTTCACTTAATCTGGCTGCGAGGACACAGCCGGCAGTGCCGGCCCCGATGATGATGTAGTCGAAGGTTTGCTGAAATTCAGGGGCTGATTCTGACAAGGGATTTCCGTATTAATTGTTAAAGGAATCTCTGCTTAACTATGAACACACTGAAACTAATCATATTTAATCAGAGGTTCCTTAATGTTATGGTCTGTACCCGATAATTTAAGCTAATAAAGAAACTGTGTTTTTCGCTTTTATCAGGGCAATGCGCAATATAACAAAAAGGAGTGATTTTGGAACTTAAGCAGACAATTTCGGCCCGCGGCCACAGCTTTTCATTGGGTGGACAGTTTGATACTGAGTACCAACCGGTGGTAGATGCGTTTATTGAGAATTTTATGCTGGAAGATGAAATAGGGGCGGCCTGTTCCATCGTGCGCGAAGGCAAAACCGTGGTTGATATCTGGGGAGGCTGGCGCAATGGTGCCATGGACGATCCATGGGATGCTGAATCTACCGTATGCATGATGTCAGTGGCCAAAGGCATCACTGCAATCTGTTTCAATATGCTGATGGATCGTGGTTTGATCAATCCGAATGATCCCGTCATTAAATACTGGCCCGAATATGGTCAAAATGGCAAGGAAGCCACCCTGGTAAAACATTTTCTCGACCATACCGCCGCCGTGCCCGTGCTAACCACCAATCCACTGTGGCCGGGCGCCATGTTCGATCGTGAGGCCATGATTCATGCCCTGGAAGAACAGGAACCGCTGTGGGAGATTGGCACCAAAGCCGCTTATCACGTGCATCATCAGGGCTTTCTGCTGGGTGAAATTATGCGTCGGGTGACCGGGGAGACCGTTGGTCCCTTTTTGAAAAAGGAAGTCTGCGGGCCACTGCATGCGCAATACTATATTGGTGGCATGACTGAAGAAGAGCAGTCCCATGTTGCAGAAGTGATGCCAAATATGGAGGCCAAACTGTTTGCCGCAAAGGATGGCAGTGATCAGACTTCACTGCGAGCATTGGCTTTCAAACAAAACCCCGATAAGCCATGGGCAGTCACCATGAACAGGAAAGAATGGCGCGAAGTGGAAGTAGCCAGCGGCAGTGGCCATGGTAATGCCCGCGGTGTGGCTCGTATCTATGGCTGCCTGACCAATGGTGGCATGGATGGAGTGACACTGATGAGTAAAGACGGTCTGGAAACCATGATTACTGAACAACACAACCAGACCGAGGGTTTGCAGGAGCGCCCCTACCACCAGGCCCTGGGTGTACTGTTAAATACTCCCGAAGCAGTATACATGGGACCCAATATGCGCAGCTTTGGCCATCATGGCATAGGCGGCTCAATCGGTTTTGGCGACCCCGATGCCAAACTGGGCTTTTCCTATTGCTGCAACAAAATGCATGCAGTCGGCACTAATGGACCGAGGGCAGCGCGGTTGATTGATGCGATGTATAAACCTAGTTGCAAGTTAGAAGAGGGATAAAGGAAAAAGGATAAAGGAAAAAAGTGGGCGGTGCAGGGAGGCGGCAGGGAAAAAAGAGATAGGAGGCAAGAGGCAAGAGACAAGCAACCCCTCACCCGAGCTTCAATGGTTTTTGTAGGTCGGATAAGGACCGCAGGGACGCATCCGACGAGGCGATCTCAGGTCGCTTTTTTTGAGACTTGAGACTTGAGACTTTCCACTTGCTTCCTGCTTTCGCTTTACAAGTTTCTTGAAGATCTAGTGCCGTTATCCAAAACGTCGGATGGCGCTGCGCTTATCCGACCTACAAGGCTATCCTGTTTCACCCAAGGCCACGTATCACAAAACTATTATATTTTAATCAAGGTTCCGCATCCCAATGGTCACCTTTATCCTTTTTCCTTAATCCTTTATCCGCCCCATCAGTTACACGCTGAAACCCCGCCATCCACATTGAATATTTCCCCATGCACAAAACTCGCTTCCTTGCTCAGCAGGAAGGCGATGGCGTTGGAGTTGTCTTCCTCGGTGCCGTTGCGGCGCAGGGGAATCCAGCCGGCGCGCTTTTCGTATTCTTCCTTGCTGTTGAGTCCCAGAGAGCCCGGTGTAGGTACGGAAGCGGGGGAGACGGCATTGACGCGAATATTCTGGGGGCCGAATTCGGCGGCCATGGTCTTGGTGAACATGGTGACAGCGCCTTTTACGGTGCTGTAAACGGAGGTATTGGGAAAACCCCGAGTGGCCACCGGGGAAGCCAGATTAATTATGCAGCCACCGCGTTCCTTGTCATAGTGCGCCAGCATGGCCTGGGCAGACCAGAACAGGGCCTTGATACCGATGTCCAGCATGGCCGACAGGGTGTCTTCATCGACGTCCTGAACCGGGCTGTAACGCAGCAACATGGCATTATTGATGATGGCATCGATGCGACCA
>JAHEHN010000009.1:7876-43616 GCA_024644515.1 Gammaproteobacteria bacterium | reverse complement strand
GATAAAGATAGTCAGGCATCTCAATTCAAAGATTGTGAGACGCTTTTCTGAAGATGAACAAGGTTATTCTATTGGGAGCTGCGGGACAGCTGGGACAGCTGGTCGCAGAATCAGTACCCAATAATATCCAGCTTGATTGCTTCTCACCCAAAACCCTGGATATCACTGATCATGACGCGGTCAAAGAATTGATCCGACAAATTTCACCTGATTTAATAATCAATGCTGCTGCATACACGGCTGTTGATAACGCAGAAAAACAAAAAACACTAGCCAATGCAATCAATGCTGACGCAGTAGAGAATATTGCCAACAGCACTCCGACAGAAACCAGAATAATTCACGTCTCTACTGATTTTGTATTCAGCAGTAAATCTAGGCATCCGTATAAACCTGTTGATCAGATAGCACCTGTGTCGGTTTACGGTAAATCAAAAGCTGATGGCGAGAAAGCTCTTATCCGGCATCACCCTGAAAACGCAATTATTCTCAGGACCTCCTGGCTGTATTCGGCCAAAGGCAAAAATTTCCTTACAACCATGTTGCGCCTGATGGCTGAAAGAGATGAATTATCCATAGTAAATGACCAGTTCGGATCACCAACGTCTGCACATTTGCTGGCTAAAATTATCTGGCGCTTTGCCCTGGATTACCAGGGAACGGGTATTTACCATTGGTCGGATCGTGGTGTTATCACATGGTATGATTTTGCCATGGAAATATATTCCCAAGCCCGACAACTTGGAATACTGAACAATGAAGTCAATATCAAAGCCATAGAAGCAAAAGACTATCCAACCCCCGCGGCCCGCCCTTGTTATTCTGCTCTTGATTCCAGTGCTACGGAAACGCTATTGGGAGTAAAGACCAGTCCCTGGCAGGAAGAGTTGTATAAGGTACTAAAAATAATTAAAGAAAATGAAAAATAATATGAAGAACATACTTGTGACCGGGGGAGCTGGATTTATTGGCGCCAACTTTGTTCAGTACCTGTTTAATCGTCATGATGATCTAAACATCATAGTACTGGATGCCCTGACCTATGCAGGTAATATCAATAATCTGAATCCGGTTAAAGATAATAAAAACTTTTCTTTTGTCCACGGCAATATTTGTGATCAACATTTGATAGAACAACTGTTGGAAGATCATAGTGTGGATACGCTTGTTCACTTTGCGGCTGAGAGTCATGTTGATAGGTCCATAACTGGGCCAGATGCGTTTATAGAATCCAATATTGTCGGTACCCATAGGCTGCTAAAGGCAGCAAAAAATATTTGGGAAAAGGCAGTAGGCTTTGACAATCGACGTTTTCACCATGTTTCTACCGATGAAGTCTATGGCACCCTGGGCCCCAATGATCCTGCCTTTACCGAAACTACCTCTTATGCTCCCAACTCTCCCTATGCTGCCAGCAAGGCGGCCTCTGATCATCTGGTAAGAGCCTATCATCACACCTATGGGCTTCCTGTGACCACCAGCAACTGCTCCAATAATTATGGTCCTTACCAGTTTCCGGAAAAACTATTGCCCCTTTGTCTGCTAAATATTCTTGCTGGTAAACCTTTGCCAATTTATGGGGATGGCCAACAAGTAAGAGACTGGCTCCATGTAGATGACCACAGTAGAGGTATCGAATTAGTGCTTCAGGAGGGTTTGCTTGGGGAGACTTATAATATTGGTGGCAATAATGAGTGGGCGAATATTGATACAGTAAAACTGTTATGTGAAATCGTGGATAGTCTTTTTAAGGAGAGTCCCGAATTAGCGCAACGTTTCCCGGACAGCCCTGCCAGTAATGGTAAGTTAAGCCAGGACTTGATAACTTTTGTTACTGACAGGCCAGGGCATGATGTGAGATATGCCATTAATGCCACAAAAATCTCCAATGCGCTGGGTTATGATCCACAGCATGAATTCCATAACGGGCTTAGAGCAACCGTACTTTGGTATCTTGAAAATGAAACCTGGTGGCGCACCGTACTGGATGGAAGTTATAGAACAGCTTATCCCTGAAGCGAATAAAGCTATAGTAAACCCTATGAAAAAAATCTTTTTGTATTTCCTGTTTTTGTCTTTTACCGTTTGGTCTGCAGCACAGGCAACAACAATTCAGAAGTTTGAGTTTCAGGATATCGTCGCTATTTCCGGGCTGATCGTAGAGGGCGAAGTGGTTTCTACTTCACATTTTGCCAAAGACGATCTCATCTATACGCGGGTACTGATAAAAATTGATGATGTGCTCAAGGGGCTTGATCTAGGAGAATATATTGAACTGAATTTTCTGGGGGGAAAACAGGATGGAAAGTCTGTTCAGATTGCTGGGCAGGATATTCCCGAAAAGGGTGAAAGAGGTTTTTATTTTATAGAAGATCTCGATATGAAATCGGTAAACCCGCTGACCGGCTGGTCCCAGGGACATTTTAAAATTGTCACAGATGACAAGGGTCATCAGATCCTGAAGAACAATTCTCAAGTTGATTCACCGGCACTACTGAATCTGAACGGCAGTAAAAATTCAGCACTGGCTACGAAACTGCGCAATATGAAGTTCAGTAGTACCCTGGTTGAAAAGGCCTCATTTGTTCCCGCCACGCCCGATGAATTGCGTGAAGCCGTTATGGAACTGCATAGCGGAGTTCAGTAGTGCGAAAATCCACAGGCATAATGCTGCTCTTTATGTTGTTGCCATATATGGCACTGGCATACAACCTTGATGGTAATCGCTGGCCAAACGGTCAGGCGACCTTCCATGTCAATATCCCCGGTATTTCGCCATCGGGAATTACATGGAATGAGGGTTTCGAAGATGCCCTGGCACAATGGTCAGAACAAACCGATTTTTCTTTTCTGATTAATCGCTCCTACATGGATCCCTGTGATGGATTTACTACCAGCGCCAATAGTTCCGGGTTCCCGAATGGCAATGGGGACGCCATTAATGGCACTGATTTCACTGATGATGTCTGTGGCAATGAGTTTGGACTCGGGGTATTGGCGATTACGCTTTCCATCGCCTTGCCAGGAAACCTGGGATTTGCCCTGATCGACCAGACTGACATTCTTTTCAATAATGCTTTTGACTGGGATATATACTCGGGACCTCGACGCTCCGAAGTTGATTTTGGCCGTGTCGCCCTGCATGAATTAGGGCATGCCATCGGGCTTGGCCATGAAAGCAGCGAGCAGGCAATAATGGCGCCTTCTATCGGTGATCTGGATTCACTCCAGCCTGATGACATAGCGGGGGCAAATTCTCTTTATGGCGGCCCGGGCGACTGTGAAATTTTAACGATCGGTATCAACTCGGTACTTCAGGACTCTCTCAAGCAAGGCGACTGTTCCGTGCTGGAATTATATGGGGGCGGGCAGGATACCAGTTTTGTCGATACCTACAGTTTTAGCCTGGTCACAGAAACCAGTCTGAGCATCATGATGGAGTCTTCTGCGCTCGATTCGGTTCTGCTGCTTACCGACACCAAGCTCAATGGCGTGGATTTTGACGACAATTCTGCCGGTAAATGTGATGCTTTGATAAAAGGCACTTTTCCAGCCGGCGACTACCTGCTTCTTGCCAATACTTTCGTAGAGCCCTTTACCTGCCCGGGAAATACTGGAAACTATAAAATCAGTATTTCTGACAATACATTGCCTATTTTAAACCGCTCTCGCTCTATCTCGGGTTCACCTACCAACAGCATTTTCCATGGCGGTGCGACATCGGATGGATTGAATTACAAGTCCAGCTTTCTGGCCACTGAAGGCATCAATGTATCTGCCAGTGTGCAACCAGACCCTGCCCACGTGGGAGAAGCAGCGGCGTTCTACATGCTTATTCAATTGAGCAGTGGAGAAAAGCTGGCAAAAAATACTGCGGGTAAATTCATTCTGTTGGACAAATTATCAAGTATCCCGCCATTTAAACTCACCAATAGTCTGACGTCGAAACAGGACATCGCCATCTTGAAGAACCTGAAAGGGGAAAAGTTTGGTGTCAGCAATCTGGGGGTCGATGTTTTTCTTGGTTATTCTCTTGATTCAGCCCCAGGTGAAATCTATTTTAATGGCAAGCCAATCTCTTTTTTCATCGATTAATCCCGGACTTAACAACACAGTGAACCGGTGATCTGTGAGTACCGTATTAACACAAATACAGGTATAATTTTGGCCTCAAAATTCACCAGAAACCTGATATTTTATCTCACTAGAACTAACAGTGAGAAGATTTCAGTCCTGACATCAAAGCAAGAGGAATTACAGTGATTCAACAATCTGGATCAGCTTTTTCAAAATACGGACTAGTGGCTGCGTTTCTGCTGGTATTTTCCGGCGCATTGTTTGCCGCTTCAAATGACAAAATATTTGAGCGGATAGCTCCTGCAGGCTCAGTCTGTATGATTGGAGATTCCTGTGCTGGTGGTGTTTCCGTTGCCTCAGCAGGCGGTGCTGCTGGCGCGCTGGACCCTGAGCAAACCTACAATACCTATTGTGTGGCCTGTCATGGCACCGGCGCTAATAATTCACCTGTCCTAGGCGATGCCGCTGCCTGGCAGCCACGTATAGACAAGGGCTTGGACACGCTGTATTCGAATGCGGTGAATGGCTTTAATAATGGTGCTATGCCGGTCAAGGGCCTGTGTATGAGTTGCTCTGATGATGATGTCAAAGCTGCTGTAGACTATATTCTCTCTTCCGTTCAATAAGAAAAGCCATAAGGCTATCGTTTCCTTCCTGTTTTCGGCTTTCTTGACACCAGAGAAAGCCGAAAATATTCAAGCATGTGTTTGCTAAAGCACACTTTCTAAACTATTAATGAAGTCATCATGTCAGGCTGCCCGAGCCTGCTTGCCATATTTTGCTCAGGGATCGAGTAATGTCACTTGCCGTTGTAATTACCCGCGCCAATATAGGTATTGATGCGCCAGAAATTCGCGTTGAAGTTCATCTATCCAATGGGCTTCCGGGTTTTTCCATTGTAGGCCTGCCGGAAACAGCAGTAAAAGAGAGCAAGGAAAGAGTCAGAAGTGCGCTGTTAAACTCTCAACTGGAGTTTCCAGCCAAACGTATAACACTTAACCTGGCCCCCGCTGATTTACCTAAAAGCGGAGGACGTTATGATCTGGCAATAGCCATTGGCATTCTGGCAGCGTCCGGGCAGATAGCCACAGAGGTTCTGGAAAATGTCGAATTCCTTGGAGAACTTGGTTTATCAGGAGAAGTAAGAAGCGTCACCGCAGCATTACCAGGCATTATTGCTGCACACCGAGCAGGGCATGTGGTCATTCTTCCCAAGGGTAATAGCAAGTAAGCAGGCTTGCTCAAGAGCGGCAGCTCATTTCTTGCCGGCCATCTACTGGATGTCATCAGCCATTTAAAACAGGTTCAAGGCCTTGAAAAAGTAAGACCCGTTACTCTGGGTAAGCCCAATTTTACTGAGGACATGAAGGATGTTGTCGGGCAGGCGGTGGCGCGTCGTGCCTTGATGATTGCAGCCGCAGGCCATCATAATTTGCTGTTTCAGGGTCCTCCCGGGACCGGCAAAACCATGCTGGCAAGTCGGATATGTTCAATTTTACCGATGATGGAAGAAAGCAGTGCTCTTGAAGTGGCGGCACTGTGGTCCATTGCCTCGCAGGGTTTTGAGCCTGAGACCTGGCGTATTCCTCCTTTCAGGGCACCCCATCATACGGCGTCGGCAGTTGCCCTGGTGGGAGGCGGAAGCACATTGAAAATTGGTGAAATATCCCTGGCTCACCGCGGTGTTTTATTCCTGGACGAACTCCCGGAATTCAGTCCAAAAGTTCTTGAAGTGCTCAGAGAGCCGCTTGAGTCCGGGTATATTTCCATTTCCCGTGCCAGTTACCAGGTGCGTTTGCCGGCACGATTTCAGTTAATAGCAGCAATGAATCCGTGCCCCTGCGGCTATCTGGGAGACCCGGAAAGACCATGTCGCTGTAGTCCGGAAAAAATAATGCGTTATCAATCCAGAGTGTCGGGTCCGCTACTGGACAGAATCGATCTTCATGTCCAGGTTCCCAGATTAAATGATCATGAAAGAAATCATTTAATGTCGGCGAAAAGATCTTCCTCGGAAAACAGTGATTGCATGCGCGAAAGAGTGACGCGGGCGCGACAGCGGCAACTGGATAGAGGAGGTAAAACCAATGCAGCACTTGGGCAATCGGAAATACTCCGCCTCTGCAGGTTGTCAGCCAGAGATGAAGATTATCTGAAACAAACCATGCAGCCGCTAAAATTGTCAACCCGGGCTTTTTTCAGAATACTGAGGATGGCCCGCACCATTGCCGACCTGGATGATGCTGCCGATATACAAAAGCAGCATTTGCTGGAGGCTATTGCTTTTCGTTTTCCGCGCTAGGAACTGGATCCTGACCCTGAGCCTTCTCCATAGCGTGTATTTTTTCTTCCAGTTGCGCAATGGTTTGCTCGGCCCGTTCAAGTACTTTTAACTGGGCATCAAACTCATCCCGTGTAACCAGATCAAGTCGGGAAAAGGCCGTTTGCAGAGCCTCATGTATATTTTTTTCGACATCATTTCTAAGGCTCTGAGCCATGGGAGTCATAGCGGCGATTTTATTGCTCAGATCATTTAGGAACTCATTGTTTAACATAGTTTTTTCCTTGGCTTGTTGACACAAATTTTAATCCAGGCGAAGCGTACGGGGAATCGTTTTTTTGGATTAACTAGCTTATACTCACGCAATGCAAAAGGCCTATATGCCTTTTTTTAAGCATAGTGTGAGGATAACAAACATGAAAATGATTACAGCGGTGATAAAACCGTTCAAACTGGATGATGTTCGTGAAGCTTTATCCGGCGTGGGAGTACAAGGTATCACAGTAACCGAGGTAAAAGGTTTTGGTCGTCAGAAAGGCCATACTGAACTCTACCGTGGTGCAGAGTATGTCGTCGACTTCCTGCCAAAAATTCGCCTGGAGATTGCTGTTGATGACTCAATGGTTGAACAGGTTATAGAAGTGATGAGCAAGGCTGCCAACACCGGTAAAATAGGGGATGGCAAGATATTTGTTCATGCCCTGGAGCAGGTTATCAGGATTCGTACCGGGGAATCCGGCAGCGACGCCCTCTAGCGCTTTCTGCCTCACGTCTCATTGCCCCCACAGGTATTGGAACAGGCTCAGCGCGGCTATTGGTGCGGTCTCTGTCCTCAGGGTTCTGGGACCAAGGTTTAATCCGAAAAAGCCCTTGTCTTTGGCAAGGGCTTTTTCGTTGTCAGAGATTCCGCCTTCCGGACCAATTAAAAAGGCAATCGATTCAGGCTTGGTTATTTCCTCAAGCTTTCCATGCTGCTCCTGATCCATAAGAAATTTATACTGGCAATCAACCTGGTTCAGCCATTGCTCCATTGAAAGTGGTGCATAAATAACGGGCGGAATTACACGGCCGCTTTGTTCGCTGGCGCTGATACTGATTTGCTGCCAGTGGGCACGTCTTTTATCTGCTCTTTTGTCATCCAGTTTTACCTCGCAGTGCTCTGTAAATAGCGGTTGAATAATGTTCACACCCAGCTCGGTGCTTTTCTGGATTACAAAATCCATCCGATCGCCTCTGGAAATCCCAATCCCCAGATGGGTTTCAAGAGTCGATTCTGTGCCAGGGTTTCTGCCCTCACCGAGGCTTACCAAGCCGGATTTTTTATTGATATCCGTGAGCGTACCTGGAAACTCCATGCCGGAGCCATCGAAGGCCACCAATGTCATGCCGGGCTTCATGCGCAGAACCGCTGCAAGATAATGGGCACTGCGTGCATCCAGTAAAATCTCACTATTGGTTTCCAGTGGTTGGGGTAAATATATTCGAGGTATTCGCATATCCGGTAATCAGTTTCCGTAATAAAGCCGATGAGATTAGCTGCGATATTATGCACCAGGGGAAAAGGTTTCTCCTACGTAGAAAGTCTTGTTATGATAATTTTCGATAAGATTTACCCAGGCATTCCATGAACAAAGTCATTTTCCCCATTGTCACATTGATCGGGTTTCTCTCCCTGGTAATGCTTTATCTGGCCGGAGCTGGCTACAGCGGCGGTAGCTTTGAACTGTCTCAGGCATTTACTTTATTACGCTATGCTGCCCTTCTCGGTATTACCGGTACCGCGCTGGTGATTTTTTACCTGCTCTGGCAACGTCCGGC
Organism: Gammaproteobacteria bacterium; assembly: GCA_024644515.1. GTDB lineage: Bacteria > Pseudomonadota > Gammaproteobacteria > Pseudomonadales > Pseudohongiellaceae > Eutrophocola. The sequence continues at coordinate 35,440 of JAHEHN010000009.1, read as the reverse complement.
AGGTATTCAGGTTTTTGTGCTTTTCCTCTCGGCTCTGGCTGGCCTCACCGCATTCTATCTGCCGTATAGGCAGCAGCAGATTGCAAGAACTGTACCTCCCATCCATGACATTACTACCAGTATTGAAAATCCACCGGCATTTGTTGCCATTGCGCCTCTTCGGGCAAGTGCACCCAATCCAGCAGAATATCTGGGAGGGGAAACGTCAGAGTTACAACGTCAGTTCTATCCTGACATTATGACCAGAGTATATATCCAGTCACCTGACGAAGTGTTTGCTGCCGTCACTGAGGTGGCTCAGGAAATGGGCTGGGAAATTGTGGATGCCGACAATGCAGAAGGACGAGTCGAGGCGACCGTTACCACAAAATGGTTTGGCTTCAAGGATGATGTAGTGGTGAGGATGGTCAGTGGTACTGCCAATTCCACCGTTTTGGATGTGCGCAGTAAATCACGAGTAGGGCGCAGCGATATTGGCGTTAACGCTAATCGCATCAGGGATTTCATTACCAGACTCAACAGCAAGTTGGGGATGGATTAAAAGCCAGCAGCAGGCTTTTTCCTGTAAGGGTGTTTACCTAGCTGGGAATATGACCGAGCTTGCTGCGTTTGGTCGCCAGGTAAGCCTGATTGTGAGAATTCTCACCCGTAATAATTGGAATACGCAGCGCTGAGATTCCCAGTTTTTGCAAGGCTTCAACTTTCAGGGGGTTGTTGGTCATCAGCTCGATATCTGAAACTCCCAGGAAAGAAAATATTGGCTTGCACATATCATAGCGCCTTTCATCGGCATCAAAGCCCAGGGCCTGGTTAGCTTGCACGGTATCAGCACCTTCATCCTGCAAGTGGTATGCGCGTATTTTATTGCCCAGGCCGATGTCGCGTCCTTCCTGGCGCAAATAAATAATGACGCCGTTGCCTCGAGTGGCAATACGCTGCATTGCCTCTCTTAATTGTGAGCCACAGTCACAACGCAAACTAAATAGTGCATCACCGGTCAGGCATTCTGAATGGATACGGCAAAGCACGCGTTCCTGCTCTGCAATATTTCCATAGACCAGGGCAATATGTTCCTTTTTGCCATCGGAATCTTCAAAAGCATGAATTTCAAAGTCACCAAACTGCGTGGGCAGCTTGGAAGAGGAAATAAATTTAACAGTCACTGGGGTCGTTGTTCCTGAACTTTTCTGGGCGTGCACTTTACCAGAAATCCGCCTGTAGCGGTTAATTTATCAGCGTGAATACCGCATAATTCACCTCCTTATAAAATATTCGTATAAACCTTAATGATGAAAAGCCAGGATGTGAAAAAGGTAGATATTGTAATAGCTGGCGCAGGTCCTGTCGGACTCGCTGCTGCGTGCTCACTTTCCGGAACAGGTCTGCAGATTTTGCTTATCGATGCCGGTAAGGAAGCCTTTACACTGGATGAAATCAGAAAAAATGCTGATCAACCTGATTTTGATCCTCGTGTCAGTGCTCTCACAATGTCAAGTCAGGTCATGCTGGAGCAGCTTGGCGTTTGGGAATTAATGCAATCGGTCAGGGTTTGTCCTTACCACAGCATGGATGTATGGGACGGGGAGGGCACCGGTTCGATTCATTTTGCTGCTGCAGAGTTATATGCGGAATCACTGGGACATATTGTTGAGAATCGCTTGATCAAAGCAGCGCTGTTCGAGCGGGCAAAATCCTCTCCTCAAATAACCACCCTGCATAATACCGAGATCGAAGCGATCAATACCGGTGAGAATTCGGATAATTCCCTGGTCATCGTGACACTGGCAAATGGCGATACCGTCGCCACAAGCTTGCTGATTGGTGCGGATGGCGGGAATTCGTTTATCAGGGAGCAGTCTGGCTTCACGGTTCGACAATGGGAGTATGGCCACAAAGCCCTGGTTACAACAGTGAAAACCGAATCAGACCATCAGTTCACCGCCCGTCAGCGCTTTATGAAGACCGGCCCGCTGGCATTCCTGCCGCTGTATCTGGCTTCTGCTGAAAAATCCGGGCAACAGTACTGTTCCATTGTCTGGTCATGTGTCACAGAGGAGGCAGACGCCTTGATGGCGCTGGATGATCAAGAGTTCATGAAGCGTCTTGGAGAGGCCTTTGAGTTCAGGCTGGGGAAAATTCTCCATATTGACAGCAGAGCCTGTTTCCCCCTGTGGCAGCGTCATGCTACAGATTATGTGCAGGACAACATTGCCCTGATCGGAGATGCGGCCCATAGCATCCACCCTTTGGCCGGGCAGGGGGTAAACATGGGCTTCGCAGACGTTGAGGTGCTCTCACAGGTCATTTCCAGCGCCTTGGTGAAGGGAGAAGACTTTCCAAGCCACCAGACTCTGAGTCGCTACCAGCGCGCCAGGAAAGGCCAGAACATGACAATGATGGCGGCAATGGAAGGCTTTAAAGGCCTGTTCGGCTCCGAGGATCCGGGACTGAAATGGTTGCGTAATAGTGGCCTGAAGCTTACTGATAAGCTGCCCGGGGTCAAAAAACAGCTAGTGCGGCAGGCTATGGGGCTGTGAAGCAGTATTTTTATGCGCCAGGGTATTTTGGATAGAGATCTTTAACCTTGCCTTTCTAAATGATAATAATTATCATTTGCGCCCCATCACGAGGAGTTTAAAATGTATCGGGCCATCAATCGATTGTTTATATTATTGCTGCTGTCAGTCCCGCTTGCCTGCTCGGATCCAGCCTCTGCTCCGGAAACCGGCAATGCTGTCGCTGCAGATGAAGAAGCGCTGCAGCAGTCTGCAGCAGGATCGCTGTCTGCTCAGGAGATAACCGGCCCGGTCATCGTTTATTCATCACGCCAGGAACATCTTATCAAGCCCCTGTTCGATCGTTTTACTGAAGAAACAGGTATCGAAGTGCAATACCAGACCGGTGAAGATGGACCGTTGATTGCGCGTTTACAGGCGGAAGGAAAGCAAACCTTTGCTGATGTGTTGTATACGGTGGATGCAGGCAATCTCTGGTCTGCAGCTGAAAAAGGATTGCTGGCACCGATACAGTCAGCTGTTCTGGAAAATAATATCCCTTCACATTTACGTGATCCACAAAATCGCTGGTTTGGTCTGTCAGTTCGGGCACGCACCATAGCCTATTCTACCGAGCGCGTGGATCCAGCCTCATTAAGTACCTATGAAGCCCTGGCGAATGAACAGTGGCAGGGCAGGCTGTGCCTGCGTACCTCCCGTAAGGTCTATAACATGTCTCTGGTTGCCACCATGATTGAACGACTGGGTAAGGATGCGACCCAGGAAATTGTGGAAGGATGGGTAAATAACCTGGCAACGCGTGTATTCAGTAGCGATGCCTTGTTAATTGAGGCAATCGCTGCAGGTCAGTGCGATGTTGGCCTGGTGAATACCTATTATCTCGGTCAATTACAGAGTGCTGATCCTCAAATCCCGGTTGCTCTGTTCTGGGCCAACCAGGCTTCAAGTGGTGTTCATGTCAACATCTCCGGAGCAGGTCTCACACAATATGCAAAAAATCCGCTGGCTGCCCAACGTCTGATTGAGTGGCTTTCCACGGAAGAACCTCAAAGCATGTTTTCAGCATTAAACCTGGAATACCCGGCGAATCCGGCGATAGAACCGGTCGATCTGGTTGCCAGCTGGGGTGCGTTCAGGCAGGACAGTCTGAACGTGGAAACAGCTGGTCGTCTGCAGGCCGAAGCGGTCATGTTGATGGACCGTGCTGATTACCGCTAGGAATCCATCATGAATTCAATGCTGTCAGGTGGCAGCTGGTTATGGCGCAGCCTGGCTCTTTTTGCCGCTGCCGTGGTAATTTTCCCGCTACTGATTATCGTCGCACAATGGGCAACGGTTGGCACTGGTGAGCAGGCAATCTGGCAGCACCTGTTTGAAACCAAGCTGGATCGTCTGGCCGTTAATACCCTGATGCTGGTGCTTGGTGTAGGGACAGGTGTTGTTTGCCTTGGGGTAAGCCTGGCCTGGCTGACCACTCTTTGTGATTTCCCTGGAAGGCGTTTTTTTGAATGGGCCTTGATGTTGCCGCTGGCAATACCGGGTTACGTGATGGCTTTTGTATTTCTGGGCATCATGAACTTTTCCGGCCCCGTGCAGACCTTCCTGCGAGAGCGTCTGGGACCGGACACATGGTTTCCAGACGTTCAGGGCGCCATGGGGGTAATCATTATTCTCAGCCTTGTTCTCTATCCCTATGTCTATATGCTGGCCCGTAGTGCATTTCTGAATCAGGGCCGCAACCTGATTGATGCGGGACGCATATTGGGATTAAGTCGCCAACAGGCATTTTTCAGAGTGGTTATTCCTGTCGCACGTCCGGCCATTATTGCCGGCCTGGCCCTGGCCCTGATGGAGACCCTGGCTGATTTCGGCGCAGTATCGGTGTTCAACTACGACACCTTCACAACGGCTATTTACAACGCCTGGTATGGGCTGTTCAATCTTACTGTTGCGGCCCAGCTGGCATCCCTGCTGCTGTTGTTTGTCGGGGTAACCCTGATGCTGGAAAAACAATCCCGTCATCATGCCCGTTATACCCAGGATTGCGCCAACCGGAATAAATCCGATTACCAGTTATCTGGCAGGTCCGCTATGGCGGCTTGTGCGTATTGTTCAGTAGTCCTGTTTGTAGCTTTCCTGTTACCTCTTGCGCAATTGACTGTCTGGATGCTGGAGGCAGGTTTTGCTGAGCAGGATGGGCGTTTTCTTGGCTTTCTCGGACATACGCTGGGGCTTGGTGCCATTGCTGGATTGCTTGCTGTTGTAGTGGCCATGCTACTGGCGTTTGTGAAGCGCCTGCCCGGATCAGCCTTGAACCAGCGTATCAGCGAGATATCAATTCGCCTGGCGACACTTGGTTATGCCCTGCCTGGTTCGGTACTGGCGGTGGGTATAATGCTGGGTTTTACTTATCTGGATCATACGCTGGGAACGCTGCTTTACGGCTCGGTTTTTGCTCTTGTGATCGCCTATTGCTGTCGTTTTCTGGCCGTTGCCTATGCGCCAATAGATGCGGGCCTGGAGCAGGTGAAGCCCTCGGTTATCGATGCTGCCCGCAGCCTTGGTGCAAGGCCGGGACGCCTGTTAAGGCAGATCTATATTCCATTACTGCGGCCGGGGCTTATTACAGCGTTCACCATAGTGTTTGTAGATGTCATGAAGGAGATGCCAGCGACTTTGATTATGCGCCCGTTTGGCTGGGATACGCTTGCTGTAAGGATTTACAGCATGACCGCAGAAGGACAGTGGGAGCGTGCTGCATTGCCGGCAGTAACCCTGATTGCCATTGGCCTTGTGCCGGTTTATTTGTTAATTCGCAATGCCCGGGGCGGTCGACACAGGGCCTGAAGCCCGTCACATTTCCATCTTGCAGGATGACCTGCTCTTACTTATGATGCAGTCATGTCATAGCGTCATGACCGGCAATACAGGTCGGGTCTGACGAGTAGAAAACTGGTAGTAAATACCGGTGTTGCAGAGGAATTGAATGTGAGTGAGTCACGAGAAGATCTGTTTTACGCCTCTTCCCACGAATGGGTCAAACCAGGGGAGGATGGTGTTGCCACAGTTGGAATCAGCGATTACGCCCAGAGTGAACTGGGTGATGTTGTATTTGTTGAATTACCTGACGTTAACAGTGAGGTGTCGGCACATGATGAAGTCAGCGTCGTTGAATCTGTCAAAACCGCTTCGGATATTTATGCACCGGTTTCCGGTGAAATTCTGGCAGTAAATTCACTGCTTGAAGATAGTCCGGAGACCATCAATTCCTCGCCCTATGACGATGGCTGGATTTTTAAAATCCGCATGAGCAACGAAGAGGAGCTAAAAGAGCTGCTTGGTGCCGAGGAGTACAGGGAACGCTGCGAGAGCTAGCTTCGGCTGAATTCGTGCATTGCCACTCCTTGCGGGGTGGTCCCTGGGAAAAAACGTTAATTTGATTTTGGTTGATGCCTGGAAATTCTGCAGCGCCTTGGCCAAAAAACGGTAGTGATAAACGTGATAGATTCTGATGGTTTCAGGCCCAATGTGGGCATAATAATTTTCAATGAAAAAGGCCAGTTGCTCTGGGCGAAACGCCTTGGGCAGGATGCATGGCAATTTCCCCAGGGCGGCGTCCAGCAGGATGAGTCGCCTGATCAGGCTGCGTTCAGGGAACTGAACGAAGAGGTTGGCCTCGCAGAGGAAGACGTCGAGATAATTGCCAGCACAGAAAAATGGCTCCGTTACCGACTGCCCAGGCATTTAATACGACACAACTCCCATCCTGTGTGTATAGGACAGAAACAGAAGTGGTATCTGATGAGATTATTATCAGATACGGAAAAAATCCGCTTTGATATGGGCGAAAAACCCGAGTTTGATCACTGGCGCTGGGTAAGTTACTGGTATCCGGTCAATCAGGTAGTGTCATTCAAGCGCAAGGTATACAGAAAAGCCCTGGGAGAATTAATCCAGCCCTTCAAGGATGCCTTGCAGGAAATCAATATCGGAAATAACAATCAACGGGAAACGGGTTCCTGAGCATCCTATGCTAGAAACTTTACGCAGTATTATTCAGGAAGTGAATGAGGCAAAGGATCTTAACGCCTCCCTGGAGATTATTGTGCGCCGGGTACAAAAGGCGATGGATACCCGTGTCTGCTCTGTTTACCTTCTCGACCACAATCTGGGGCGCTATGTGCTGATGGCGAGCAAGGGACTGGATGCCTCTTCGGTAGGCAAGGCCAGCCTGTCTCCGGAAGAAGGGCTGGTGGGTCTGGTCGCCCAGCGCGCCGAACCGGTGAACCTGGAACATGCCTCTTCCCATTCTCGATACCTCTATATCCCTGAAACGCGCGAAGAGGAATTTGAGTCATTTCTGGGTGTGCCGGTTATTCACCATCGTGAGGTATTGGGCGTACTTGTTGTTCAGCAAGCTGAAGTACGGGCGTTTGATGCAGAAGAGGAAGCTTTTCTTATTACCTTGTCGGCCCAGCTGGCAGGCATCATTGCCAATGAAGAAGCCCGCGGGGCCGTCACCGGTTTCAGTCCTACCGGGCTAAAAACAACCGATGCCAGTTTTGAAGGGGTTCCAGGGGCGCCGGGCGTTGTGATTGCAGAGGCAATTACTGTTTTTCCACCTGCAGACCTCAGTGTTATTCCCAAACGCAAGGTTGATGATATTGATCGGGAAATAGCCTTTTTCAATGAATGCCTTAACGCAGTAAGAATAGATATCAGTGAGCTGAAGATGAAAATCAGGTCTCAGCTGCGCCCTGAAGAACGGGAGCTGTTTGATGCCTATCTGCATATGCTTAGTGACAACGCCCTGGGAGCGGAAGTAATTGCCCGCATCAAGGAGGGCAGCTGGGCGCAGGGTGCCCTGGCCAAGGTGGCTCGTGATCATGTCCGCAATCTTGAGCATATGGATGATGACTACTTGCGTGAACGTGCAACCGACATCAAGGATTTATGTTCCCGGGTACTCTTCTATTTGCAGGATAAAGAGCAAAAAAACCGCAAATATCCTGAGCGCTGTATTCTGGTAAGTGAGGAGTTATCTGCGGCAATGTTGGCAGAAGTGCCAAAAGAAAACCTTGTCGGCATTGTTTCCTCAAAAGGATCGGGGCATTCCCATGTGGCAATTCTGGCCCGCGCCATGAGTATTCCCGCAGCCATGGGTATTCAGGACCTGCCTTTTTCCGAACTGGATGGTAAAGAGATTATTGTCGATGGCTACAATGGCCGGGTTTACAGTAACCCCTCTGATGAATTGCGTGAACGCTTTCTGGAAATTGTTCGGGAAGAGGAACAACTTTCCGAAGGTCTGGAGTCTATCAAGGATCTTCCCTGCGAAACCCTTGACGGGCACAGGGTAGAGTTGTGGGTGAATACCGGCCTGATGACGGATGTGCTGCGTTCCAAGGAGCGCGGCGCGGAAGGAATTGGGCTTTTTCGTACTGAAGTCCCCTTTCTTCTGCGTGATCGATTCCCTACCGAACGTGAGCAAACTGAAATTTATCGCCAGCAGCTGGAAGCCTTCCATCCCAAGACTGTAACCATGCGTACGCTGGATATCGGCGGCGATAAACCACTGCCATATTTTCCCATCAAGGAAGAAAACCCCTTTCTGGGATGGCGGGGTATTCGTGTCAGCATGGATCATCCTGAAATATTTATTGGCCAGGTACGTGCAATGATCAAGGCCAGCGCCGGGCTGGATAACCTGCAGATCATGCTGCCGATGATTAGTAACATGCAGGAGGTTGACGATTCTGTTCGCCTTATCAAACGAGCCTATCAGGAGATTGTTGAAGAGGGCATGACTGTGGTCAAGCCCAGTATCGGGGTGATGATTGAAATTCCCGCGTTGATGTACCAGGTTGAGGCCTTGTCGAGGCGGGTGGATTTTATTTCTGTAGGCAGTAATGATCTGAGTCAGTACCTGTTGGCAATTGACAGAAATAACCCTCGCGTATCTGGAATTTATTCAACCATGCACCCTTCCGTATTACGCGCCCTGAAACAGATTGCCGATGACGTGCACAGAGTAAATATGCGGCTCAGTATTTGTGGAGAAATGGCGGGTAATCCGGGCGCCGCAGTACTTCTGATGGCGATGGGTTATGACGTGCTTTCCATGAATGCCACCAGCCTGTTAAAGGTGAAATCAGTGGTGCGCAACGTGACCTTTCAGCAGGCGAAAGAACTATTGGATAAAGTACTGGCTCAGGATGATACCGACTCGGTCAAGGCGCTGGTGGATATTGAGCTCTATAATGCCGGCGTTGACAGGCTATTGCGCACCTCAAGCAATAGCTAGACAGAGTGTTGTTTTCCATCGGCGTTGTTTTGGTAAAAAACCTGCGCCAAAAAAGTTATACTTTCACAGCTATTTCCATCCGCCTTTTTTCAGGAACACGACGCTAACCCGGGTCTCACTGTATGTTGCAATTTCCCCAAATTGATCCGGTAGCCATCTCCCTGGGACCCTTGCAGATTCACTGGTATGCGTTGACCTATATCGCGGGATTTGCCGCGGCCTGGTTTCTGGGAATGAAAAGGGCAGATACAGAAAACTCTGGCTGGACCCGGACACAGGTAAGCGACCTGATTACCAATTCTGCCATTGGCGTGATTCTGGGCGGACGCATCGGGTATGTTCTTTTCTATAATGCCGGCAGTTTACTGGAGAACCCCTTTTCGCTTTTTTATATCTGGCAGGGTGGCATGTCTTTTCATGGTGGCTTGCAGGGAGTAGGGGTTGCGCTATGGTTGTTTGCCCGCAGCACCGGGAAATCGGTTTTTCGGGTAATGGATTTTACCGCCCCGCTAGCGCCACTTGGGCTGGCTTTTGGGCGGCTGGGGAATTTTATCAATGGCGAATTATGGGGCAGGGCTGCAGAGGTGCCATGGGCGATGGTTTTTCCTGCAGACAACCTGCAAATTGCCCGTCATCCTTCGCAGCTGTATCAGTTTGCCCTGGAAGGCTTAAGTCTGTTTTTTATCCTGTGGCTTTACTCCGCCAGACCGCGCCCGGCATTTGCTGTGACTGGAGCCTTCTGCCTGGGATATGGCGTTTTTCGAACTTTCATAGAATTTTTTCGTGAGCCCGATGCCCACCTTGGTTTTGTGGCTTTTGACTGGATGACAAAGGGGCAGCAATTATCGATTCCGATGATAATTGGTGGTGTTATCATTCTACTGATGGCATACCGCAAGGACAGTTTTGGCAAAGCGCCAGCAGCTCGATAAAACACTCAAACAAGAAACTGAACTAACCAAAACCAAGAGATTTTCCAATGCGACAATACCTAGACCTGATGCAGCATATTCTGGACAACGGCGCGAAGAAACAGGATCGTACCGGAACCGGAACCCTTTCCGTGTTTGGGCATCAAATGCGCTTCGATCTAGCCAAAGGCTTTCCTTTGCTAACCACCAAAAAACTTCATATCCGCTCTATTGTGATAGAGCTGCTTTGGTTCTTGAATGGTGATACCAATATCAAGTATCTGAAAGACAATAATGTAAGAATCTGGGATGAGTGGGCAGATGAAAATGGGGAGCTGGGTCCGGTCTACGGGTTTCAGTGGCGCTCCTGGCCAGGGAAAGATGGTCAGACCATCGACCAGATTGATAACGTAATGAACAATATAAAGCAGAATCCGGATTCACGCCGTCACATTGTGGTGGCCTATAACCCGGCTTATGTCGATGAAATGGCTTTGCCCCCTTGCCATTCCCTGTTTCAGTTTTACGTAGCAGAAGGCAAGCTTTCCTGTCAGCTTTATCAGCGCTCCTGCGATACCTTTCTTGGCGTACCTTTCAATATTGCTTCCTACGCCTTACTAACGCATATGATGGCGCAGCAATGTGATCTCGAAGTCGGAGATTTTGTCTGGACCGGTGGTGATGTGCATTTGTACCTGGATCATCTGGATCAGGCACGTGAACAGCTCACGCGAGAGCCGATGTCATTACCGCGCCTGGAGATCAAGCGCAAACCACCGACATTGTATGATTATGCCTTTGAGGACTTTGAGATTCTCGATTACCAGTCACACCCTCATATAGCGGCGCCAATATCGGTATGAAGATTTCTCTTGTCTGGGCGATGGCCCAAAATCGTGTAATTGGTCGCAATAACAGCCTGCCCTGGTATCTGCCGGAAGACCTCAAATATTTTAAACGAATTACTTTAGGTAAGCCTGTCATCATGGGACGAAAAACCTATGAGTCCATTGGCAAACCGCTGCCTGGCAGAACCAATATTGTGGTCAGCCGTAATGCTGACTTTTCTGCCGAGGGAGTGAAAACGGTCACCTCACTGGATGAGGCAAAACAGCTTTGTGAAAGTATTGCTGAAATTGACGGTATTAACGAGGCTATGGTGATCGGCGGGGCAGAAATTTATGCGCTGGCCTTACCTATGGCAGATCGACTCTATCTTACTAAAGTACACGCAGACGTTGAGGGAGATACCACTTTCCCTGATTTTGACCGAAGTCTATGGCAGGAAGTCGCACGCGAGGATTTTGAAGCCTCTGGCCCGAATCCCTACCCTTACAGTTTTCTGGTGCTGGATAAAATTCAGTAAGGCCAGACGACTTTAATTCTTCAGTTTTATTCTGGCTCGGCAAAACACACGGCACAAATCTTGTTGCCATCCAGATCCCGCATATAGGCCGCATAGGCATTGGGTGCAAATTCACGCGGGCCTGGTGCTCCTTCATCGGTGCCACCCAAAGCCATACCGTTGGCATGAAATTCATCCACGCCTTTACGGGTCGGTGACTTGAAGCCATAGGTTCCGCCATTGGCTACCGTTGCCGGTTCCCCATTGGACGGATTCAAGAGGAAAAATTCGGGCCCCTCGTCAGTTCCGAACATCGCAGAGTGGCCTTCCACAGTGCCAACCAATTTGGCGCCAAGCGGGCTCAGTACTGCGGTATAAAACTCTGTAGCCTTATTCATATCGTTGGTACCAACGCAAGTATGATGAAGTAGTCTCATGATTGTTCCTTCTTTCTTTAGCGGAAAGTTATTGGTTCACTATTGGGGGGTTAATGTTGTTTTTTCGCCATTTTACTGGCGACGGCCACTCCAGGGAAACTGCTCTTCGCCATCAGTTCGGGTCCAGACACCATTGAAAGAAGAATAGTCCGGACTGAAATTGAGATAGACAAAACCTTCACCATCCTGATCGGTCCATTCCAGAGAAAATGAACGCTCCCCTTCTTCCTTGATCAGGCCCGACAGGCGTCCTTCAAAGATACCGTTTTCATCCTGCACTGAATAAGAACCGGAAAAACGGCCCTGGGAATCGAAGCTCAGCACTGTCACCACAGGATCAAGGTCCCCGCCATTATAGGCCATGCCTGCATAACGACCGGCAATTTCCATGATGCCTTCCGGGACCGCTGCCTGAACCATAGTCATTGTAAAAACCAGTAGTGAGATGAGGGAACTGCGATGAAAAATAGTGAGCTGTTTCTTCATGTTTGTTTTTTTATCAGTGAAGTTCAGTTGCCATAAGGGCCAGTGATAATTTTATTGGCAATTTGCCGTCAGGCAATGGATGCAGTTTTATTATAAAAAAACCGCCCGGTGTGGGGGCGGTTTTAAAAGAGATATTTTTCTTTCTGGTGGCCTTACTCCCGGCTCAACCGCCTGTAGTACTCTGCCACCGATTCCTTATATTCATCTGGAATAATATCGGAGGTTGCGGTACGCACGTTATTGGGATTATTGCTGTCGTTATCCAGTTGCAGGCCCACTTCCAGTTGCTCAATAAGTGCCAGCATATCGTTATATTCCGCTGCCAGAATATCTTCATTACGGTTCAGGCGTGTGGCTTCCAGTTGACGGATCCAGTCAACCATCTGAGCCAGTTCCTCGGCGTTGAGCTCAAGATCCTGCACCGCATCGCGGGCTATCTCGGTGAACTGGTCAAGATCACCATAGAACTGTTCAGGTATCTCAATGGGACCATTAAAAAGAGGATCCGCTCCGGTCCAGACGCCGAAGCGAGGCCCCATGGCAAACCGGTCACCTCCGCCTTGCTGGCCTCCTTGTTGTTGACCCTGCTGTAGACCGCCCTGTTGCCCTGGTTGACCTTCCTGTCCCTGTTGCTGGCCCTGGCCGTTCTGCGCCAGTTGTTCCTGCAAACGCGCACGCAGATTCTCAGCCTGGCGTCTGGCAATATCCAGATCAGAGGTCCCTGGTGCGCCCCGGGTAGCGACCATTTCCTGGGCATTTTCCAGGCGTTCGGCCAGTTTGCGCATTTCCGCTGTTACAGCACTTTCATTACCCGCGATATAAAGTCCATAGCCGGCATCAATATAGAGTCCGGCATTGGTGAGCGCCTGCTCAAGTTCATTCTCGACAATATCCTGATTAGCACGCTGTAATTCGCGCGATGCTTCAGGAACATCATCACCAAAGCGTTGCATGGTGCTGAGCATCTGTTCCTGCAGACTGGAAAGCTGTGCAGCCAGCGCTGCTTTCTGCCGCGCCAGCTCCCATTCTTCCTGAAGCTCCATGCCACGACTGTTCGGATCTTCGCCAGATTCACGGTCCGCCACTGCTTTGGCCATGGCTTGTTCAAGAATCTGTTCCTGTCGCTGCTGCTCTCTTAACATGTCTTCGGCCTGACCAGCCATATTGCTGAATGAAGACTGCATGTCCGCGAGCTGGTCTGCGACTATCTGCTCGCGGGCGCCTTCCAGTTGACGACCTGCTTCATCCGCCGCCCGTTGTAATTCTTCTGGACTGGAATTTCCGCGCATTGCTTCAGCACTTTCCTCCATCGCTCGAATGGCACTTTCCAGTCGTCGCTGCAGTTCGTTCTGGGCGATTTGCTCGCCCTGTTCTTCTTGTCGTTCTTGCTGCTGCTGACCGGGTTGACCCGATTGCTGTCCTGGCAGCCCGCCTTGTTGACCCTGCTGGCCTGCTTGTCCTGATTGCCCCTGCTGCCCTTGCTGCTGACCCTGTTGGTTGTTCTGGGCAGTTTGCTGTCCCTGTTGACCGCGCTGCAGGCTTTCACGCTGCTGTTGCAGTTCATCAAGGCGCTCCTGTAATTCTTCGGCTTCACGTCTTAACATTTCCTGCTGGTAGCGCTGAGCTTCCGACAGCTGTTGCTGGTTGCGCAGGTTATTGGCCAGCTGCTGCTGACGACGGGCCAGTTCATCCAGCTGGTTCATTATGTCTTCTTCTTCAGCCTGCTGGGCCTGGGGAGAAACATTGCTTCCGGTTTCGTACTGATTTAGCTCAAGGTCCATTTCCAGTTCAAACATTTCAGCGAGGTCCTGCTGAGCGCGGCCACCGCCTCCGCCTCCACCACCCTGCTGCTGGTTGTTGACCTGAAATTCGTTAAACACTGCTTCGGCCCGCAGTAAATGCTGGAGTGCTTCCTGGGCAGGCTGAATGGCTTCATCGAGCTCAACCGCTGCCAGGCGCTCGGAGGCCGGGTACATGCTCTGAACCGCTTCTTCCATATTGCTCACAAACTGCTCGATCTGATCATCCATGTTGTCGAGTTGGCGTGCTCGAGTGCGCTCTGCCAGAGTAGAAGCCTGTTCGGCCAGAGTAGTCTGCAGTTCTGACAACAGCGATGAGTTCACCTGAATCTGTCCGTCATTTGAATCTTCCGCCTGCTCTCTAATCAGGTTCCAGGTGGAAGTAATGATCTGGCGTTGTCGATTGGATATTTCATCCTGTGGACCACCACCGCCGCCACCGCCGCCACCACCGGAAAGCTGGGACTGGCTGTAACGACGTTGATAGGATTGAATCTGAATGAAAAACATATCGGTGCGTACCGTCTGGGTGCGGTCATTTCCTTCTGCGTAAAAGGAAATAAGGTCACCGGGCACCAGGGGGACTTCGGGCGCTGGCGTGAGAGCTTCATCTTCACCAGTCCCGATCATCAGATTGACGTATTCCTCTTCAGATTCTTCGATACGCTGCTGTTGCTCCTGATTGGAGGTGACGATTGAAAACTGGCCTACATTGGTCTGCGTTTCTTCCTCTTCAGGGACACGCATATCTTCAAGCATGAAGATATATTCAGCAGTGATATCACGGGTATTTTCGGCCAGAGTAACTGTTTCCCAGTCCCCCCCGTTAATTGAATATTTAAGTCTGAGCGCTTCCAGATTGAAATCATCACTGGCTTCTATGCGCGCAGTAACTTCCTCTATATTACTGGCATTCCAGTCACCACCGGGGCGAATGAATTCAATCACCGGCTTACCGTCTTCTGCGATTCGAATGAAATAGTCATCACTCAGTCGCACCTGTTCACCGCCAACAATAGCAGCAATAAAGTATTCGCCTTCATCGGTAACCATGAATTCTGTCGTGGCTTCCACGCCATCTACAGTCAGTGGCTGGCCATTTTCATTCAGCACCAGTTCGCCGCCGGGCAGGGGGGCGGTAGTGGTTACCTTGAGTCCGATGCGGGTATCGGGCAGGGTTCGGATATCACCCAGTTCGAATATTTCGGGATCCCGTTCGGTCCAGGCCGGGAAGTTGTAGGTCAGTTCCAGTTTTTCGATACCTGGCACTTCAACCACCTGTATCTCAAACTCCGGGCTGCGAATACCAGTGGTGGTAACAAAATAATTCATGTCTTTTTGCAGAGAGAAAAAAGTGAACTCAAAGCCGGCGGGGCTTTTCACCATTTCAACATCCTGCCATTCACCGCCCGTTTCACGAACATGGATGACCGCCTCGTCTGGCGAAAACCCATCCATGGCAGCCATGACCCGCAGATTGGCGCCGCGTCTTACACTTTGATCGCCAGGCGTAATGGTGATTGATTGCGGGGGAAGCAGATCATCTACAGCCCAGCCGGCAAATAAATTTCGCAGGCTGTAATTCATCATGCCAGGACCGGCGACTACCAGGGTCAGCAGGACGGTAATCGCCGTCGCACCGATGGCACCGGCAATATTAAAATCCTTCTGTTTTATTTGCTCATGAACCGGATGGGTCTCACTGACCTGGAGCGCATCTTCCGCAAGCAGATCAAGGAAGGGATTGTTGCTTTCGCGCATCTGGGAATAGGTTTCGACACGCCCACCAAAGTCCGGCGTTCGTTCTTCAATTTTGTTGCTGATGTTGGCATCAAGATCCTGCAGAGGGCGAACAATTGTAATGATGATGACTGCAGCCAGCGCCAGCACCAGCAGAATTCGAAAGGCGGCAACAGTTTCGCCGGCAAATCCACTTTCTGCAGAAAACCAGGCACCAATAACAGACACGACCAGCAATACAACGGCACTGGCAGCAATGCCCTGCAGGAGAGTGAGTTTTCTGAGACGCTGTCTGAAAGCGTCGAGATACTGATCCAGACGGTTGGTAGTATTCATCTGCTAATAGCCTTTGTTTAGCCTACTATAATCTATTACCTGAAATTTAAAGGGTTCCCGTTCTTACGCGTAAATACTGATTACCGAGAATCGACTCTGCCAAAACAATAATAACCAATAAAATCAGGAAGATACGCCAGATTTCATTTTCCTCGCGTTCTTCGCCTGCGTTAGCCGCGCCAGCGTCCGGGTTCAGGTTTTGTTCCCCCGCACTGACGGTTCCGGCCACTACATTCTGCCAGTTTTGAATTACCTGGGCATCCATTACTGTGAGATCTGATTCTCTTCGATCCGGATTGACTGCGACCAGCACTTCTCCTGCTGGAGTAAAGACCTGGTAATAGCCGGTTTTATTCAAGCGAATATCCTGTGACTGGGTGGTATCCGATAATGACAGCAGGCTTTCGCCATCAGGATCAAATACCTGACCAGAAGCACCTCCGGCCTGCGATAGTTGAAGAAAACTTTCCGCTACCTGTTCGCGGACTAACAGGTTTTCGTTGGATAAATAGCGTGCCGCCTCTGCCATGAAGCTCACAAACACCGGTTTTACCGGTAGATCACTGAGAGTATTGTCCAAGGCCGTAGTCAACAGCAGCATGCGACCGCGGCCTATTTCACTTTCAATCAATACCGGGCGATCTTCGGTCTGTGCGATCAGGATACGTTGGTCTGCAGTCGGATTGACCGGCAGGGCCTGCATGTTGACTGACCCCCACCCGGATGTTTCTGAAAGCACGGGATGACTGCTATCAATCATGGTGATTGGATTGCGGTTTTCGCGACCTGGGCGGGCAGTGCCAACCTGAAGCCCAAGCACGGGCAAAGTATCAAGACCAAGACTGGCTTCTCCGGCAGCCGCCAGCACGGCTCCACCACCACTGATATAGTCACTGATGGCATTTGCCAGACTTGCATTAATGGCACCGATATCTTCAATCACAATCCAGGGATAGCGCTGCAGGATTCGTGCATCCAGGTCATCGATTGTTTGTGTAATGACTTCATAGCCTCTTGGGGCAGTTTCAAGCGCGGCCCGTATATAGGTGACGCCAAGGGATTCCGGGCTTGCTGTAAGCAACAGCACCGGTGCTGGCGGAGAGTTGTCAAACACGGTGTATCTGACGTCATCACCGGGCAGGGAGTCAGCGGGTAACAAGCGAATATCTATTCGGTTATCACCTTCCTCAAACACCACGTTGTCAAAATCTACAAGAGTAATACCGTTACCCGCGAGAGTAATGTCCTGGCGCTGTTGCTCAATATTGTTGATAGTTAAAACAACTGTTTTCTCAGCCACATCGTCTTCAATGGCCAGGCCGCGAATACCAACTTCAACACTATTGCGGGCATCGACAAGAACTGAATCCACAAGCCAGTTGGGGACGTTCTCTGTTCTGATTTGAACAATATCCAGAGTGACTGGCCGGCCATTAATAACATCGGGAATCATGTCCGCAAAACGAACCGCCTGACCAGTTTGCTGATAATCACTGATGAAGTGCATGATGAAATTAGCCTGGCTTTCCTCGATCAGGGTATTCATCGTAGTGACCATGATGCCAAGGTCCTGTTTGCCATTATCCGGCGACAGGCCACTTAATGCCTGAATCAGGACATTGCTGTCGTCTGTGACAGGGACTATTGTTGTTACCCCTGAGGAAGCCGTGTACAGGCTTGCCACCTCATCCTCATTCATGGTGTTGACGATGTCTCTTGCTGCCTCCACCGCACTGGCAAAACTCGCCCCTTCCTGCATTGAGAATGAAGTATCTACCACGATGACATGGTGAGTTGTATCTTCAGTAACAAGCGCGGAAGGGGGGGTGAAAAATACCGGACGCGTAAATGCCAGCACCAGAATCAGGAAAAACAGAATACGCAGAGCCATAAGCAGCAGGTATTTAAGTTTACGCTGCACATGGATTCGTTTTTTGGCGGGCTCCAGAAACATGGCAGTACTGAATTGTTCACGCTCAGTAACCTGGGTTTCAAGGCGATGCAGCCAGATTGGCAAGCCAATACCCAGAAGTCCCAGTAGAAAAAGTGGAGCTATTAATGCCACGAATCAGCCTCGCTTTTCTCTGAAGGCTAAATAGTTGTGCAAGGCTCTATCCAGAGGATCACCGGTATTGATCAGCACATGGTCAGCGCGAATACCACTGGCCGCTTCCTCGATAGTCTTGATGTGTTGCTGGATTTTTTCCCGGTAGGCTTTCGCCATATAGCCAGGCTCCACTTCGATGGCCTGGCCGGTTTCCATATCTTCATAAAGCGTTGATTGTTTGATTTGTGGATCCAGTTCTTCAGGATCCAGAAGATGGAAAATGATCACATCCTGCCCATGCATAGCCAGCGGTCGAATATGTTCCAACAGTTCATCGGCATCACAGTAAAAGTCAGAGATTACTGCAACCAGCCCGCGTTTTTTCACGTGTTCACGACAGCGGGTCATGGGTTTATTAATATCGGTGCCCATTGACGCTTCGGCTTTATCCAGAGTGTGAATCACACCCTGAAGGGAACCGGGTTTGCTGGCGGGCGGGCGATAATCAATGACCTCGTCATCAAATAACATGACGCCAACGGCATCATGCTGTCGGGAGGCCAGGTAAGCCAGACTTGCGCCCAGATATTTACCATACTGAAGTTTTGAGGGGCCACTGGCTTTGGTTGCCTCACCAAAGCCCATAGAGGCACTGGTGTCCAGTAACAGCATGAGGTGGCTATTGGTTTCACCCATAAAGCGTTTGATATAGGTGCGGTCGGTTCGTGAGTACACATTCCAGTCAATATAGCGCGGATCGTCGCCCTCGCTATATTCCCGGTACTCGACAAATTCCTGGCTAAAACCAAACTTGGGCGAGCGATGCAGGCCATTAACAAAACCTTCAACCACCGCTTTTGCCACCAGCTCCAGATTGGACATGCTGGCAAGCACGGCGGGGTCGAGAAGCCGGGTCTGGGCTTTGCGGTTATCAGTATGGGTCAGGCTCATCAGTTGTCCGTTTTTTCTTTTGTATTGTTCTGCTTAAGCGGCTTCAGCAGGCGCAGACAGATCATTAAGCATGCTGGCGAGAATATCGTCCACCGTCATGCCATCAGACTCCGCATAGTAATTTGGCAACACACGGTGACGCAGAATGGGGGTAGCCAGTACCCTGATATCTTCTGGTGTTACATGATAGCGACCTTCCATCAGGGCGCGAGCCTTGGCGGCCAGTACCAGGTTCATGGACGCACGAATACTGGAACCAAAGTTAATATATTTTTTAACCATCTCAGTGGCCAGGGGGTCCGAGGGGCGGGTTGCCCTGACAACATCCACAGCATAACGGGTAACCGATTCTGAAATGGGAACCTGGCGCACCAGCCACTGGAACTTCATAATTTCCTCGCTGCTGGTACAGGCTTTCACTTCAGGCATGTCTACGCGTCGGGTAAAGCGATCCAGTACCGCGACTTCTTCTTCCGGTGACAGATAACCCAGAATTTCGTTAAACAGGAAACGGTCGAGCTGGGCTTCCGGTAATGGGTAGGTGCCTTCCAGTTCGATAGGGTTCTGGGTTGCTAGTACCAGGAAAGGTTTGTCCAGGCGATGCAGTTGTCCCCGCACAGTAACGGTTTTCTCCTGCATGGCCTCGAGCAGGGCAGCCTGGGTTTTTGGTGGTGTTCGGTTAATTTCGTCGGCTAATAACACATTGGTGAATACCGGGCCAGGTACGAAGCGCCATTCACGTTTGCCCGTGCTCTGGTCCTCTTCAACCATGTCGGTACCGGTGATGTCACCAGGCATCAGGTCAGGCGTAAACTGAATTCGCTTGAAGGTCAGGCCCAGCGCCGAGGCCAGCGTGTGAACCAACAGGGTTTTTGCGGTTCCGGGCATCCCTGTAATGAGACAGTGTCCACCCACATAAAGCGTGATAAGCAGGTTATCGACAATCTGCTGCTGTCCGATAATGGTACCGGCAATCTGCTCACGGATATTGCTATTGGCAGTCTGGAAAGCTTTCACCAGCTCGCGTGTTTCTTCCGTATCAAAGGTATCGTTCACGTTTTCACTCATAACTTGTTCCTGTGGTTCACTCTTTAAATTTTGTAGGTTTTATCTGAAATTTTTTCAGATCAGTTTTGTGCCCTGCTCATTTCCAATAACAGTTGCTGGGCTGGTCTGTATTGTGGCGCAATATCCAGCGCTGTCATCAGGTATTCCATTGTCTTCTCTGCATTGTCCAATGCGTTGTAGGCATTGGCAATGCGATAGTTGGCTGACGCCTTGTCCAGAGGATCAAGCGCCAGCAGCACTTTATATTCTTCCAGAGCCTGAGCAGGGCGCTGTGTTTCCATATAGAGGTCGCCCAGGGTCACATGCAGGCTTTCAATGAAGGGGTCAGCGTAGTTGGTGTCCATGAGAACCGCCTCTGCCTCTGCTTTCATGCCCCGCTCGAGATAGTAGTCTGCCAGTTTTAACAGGGCGCTTGGCAAATAACCGCCTTTTTGCCAGAAAGACTGCAAGGCCTGGAACTCTTCCTCGTGATTACCAAGTTGACTGCTCACTCTGGCAATAACTATATAGGCGCTATTATTCTCAACATAATCCGGATAGGTAAACACGGCTCGCTGTGCCGCGGCCAGTGCCTCATCCCATTTTTCTTCCCCGAGCGCTGCGTAACTGACGCGCATGTCTTCCATCCAGACACCCAGACCACTGAGCAAGGGTCCGTATTCAATATCAATAAACTGTTTAAAGTGACGATCAAATTCTTTATCACTGATGCCGAGACTGTTTTCAATAGCCTGCACCGGTGTGGCGCCTTCATTAAACTGGTAAAGCATATCGACAATTTTTTCGAAGCCGTACTCCAGGTCGATGAAGTCAAAGATCAGGCCTGCCTGCATATAGGAAACAATGACCTGCCCCTGGTAAGTGGGACGCATGAATCCATCATCCAGTTCCGAGATTGGCATGAACTTGCCTTCCGCCATGGCCTGCAGGACATCAGTAGGAATTTTGCGGCCGGGAATCGGGCCTGTACGCCATTCCTCATAAACGGAAATTCCTTCACTGAACCAGCGCGGAACAAAATGATTGGTGGCTTCAAGAGTAAAGACATGAGCCATCTCGTGCCACAGGGTCGTCCCCCAATGATAACTCTGCTCGGGGTGACCGGTGGGCGAATCCATGGCAAACAGGTAACCAAAGGTGACACCCAGTATGCCGACACCCGGCATACCGATGGAACGCACTACAAAATCTTCATGATTGGGATAAATTTCTACAATGATGGGTTCTTGCGGCGTGAAATTATAGCGCGCCGAATACAGATCAATGCTGTCCTTTGAAAGCTTCTGTGCATAGTTTTTCAATACGTCGGTTTCGTCGCGATGCAGACGCAGTATAAATTCTGGCAAGGGGCCAGCGGGAGGGTCCGGATAGCTGATGGTGACAAAATCTTCGTTAAAAGTATCCAGCAAACGCAACATGTTGACGGTCATCGGATTGAAGGCGTCACCTTCATAGGCAATATTAACGTGGCGAATGGCATCATTTATGTTGTTCAGACGCAGATAGTTCTGCCCAAGATAGATATGCGCCTCCCAATGATCGGGCTGCAGTTCAACGGCCTGTTTAAAAAAGTCACCTGCTTCTTTATAGCGACGCACGATGGAGGCAAAGTAGCCTGGAATAAAATAAGCATCACCGTATGCAGGGCTTTCGCTTAATGCGGCTGCTATCCAGCCTTCATGTTCTTCTCGTGTCATGAAGGCATGGGCGGCGCGCAGGGCTTTCAGCTCCATGGTTGGAAGTGATTCATCACTGGCAAATTCAAACGCTTCATACAGGGAATTCAGCGCTTCGTCATAGCGATCCCCCTGCAAGAGGGAGCGGATCGTCATCATGATGGCGCGTAGTCTGGCCCCATGGGGTGCAAGACCTTCTTCCATGACACTGGAAAGATGACGGTTCAGGACCTCGGGATCGCCACCTTCACTCAGGGCAGAGGCTGCGCCGATGTGGGCCCATGAGTTAAGCGGGTCCAGTTCAAGGGCTTCGCTGAACAGATTAAAGGCCTCCTGATACTGGTAAGTCCCCATAAAAAGTTCGCCCCAGCGAATCCGTACCATGGGGTCCTCAGGAAATTGACTGATAGCATCCCTGAACTGGGTGTTTGCGCTTTGCAGGTCACCGAGAGCCCAGAATGCCTCAGCGCGGATTTGGGGGGGATGTTGAAGGCTGTTGAGACTGGCATAGCAGTTTCTGGCCTCTGCAGACTCACCACTCCAGGACAGAGTGTCACACTCCAGAAGGGCTTCATTCTCAAGAGCCCCGTATAAATGATCGCGGGCAAAAGTATTAACCGACAAAGACGGCAAAAGAAAAGCCAGACACAGGCTCACCGTAACTGTTTTGTTAGTAACAGTCGTGTGCGAAAGGATTTTTTCTACAACCTTATTCAACATCTGCCTGAGAGCTTTCCCGCAGCGTTTCAATCTCTTCGCTGACTTCTGCGGACTGCAGAATGAGCGCTTGTAAACGCTGAATATATTCGCTATTGGTGAATTCATTGCGGCGTAATTGTAATGACTCTATTTCTGCGTCAAGTTCGAGCCGTCTGGTAAGTAAATTACTTATACGGGGATTGTCATCGGAAAGTTCCACCGCCTGAACTCGCGCGAGAGTAAAGCTGGCGGCGCCTTCGCCACGGATCTGAGGGTGCTCTGTCGCCAGTTTTCCGGAAGATTCAAAAAATTCAGTGACACTACGCTCGGCAAAATCAAATGCTTCCTGAATGCTGACATTATTATTCTTGTTAATGTCGGCAGTTTCGCTGGTCAGGGCAGTGGCAAAGAAGGGCCCGAACTCGGTGGCATTTTTCTCATTACCATTGCGCGTCGCGGTAATAATGATGCGGTTTTCATTTTCAAGAGCTTCTAGAATGGCGCCACTGGTACTGGAAGTATTAACCAGGAAGTGATTTTGACCCGGCAAGCTGTCAATAATATCGACCAGATCGGTATCGGTGATATCCGGACCAGAAATATTAAATTTGTACTGTTCCCCGTCATAACTGCCATGGCCAACCAGGTAAATGGCGGCACGATCGTCATCAGTCATGGCCGCTGCAAGGCTCTGAAAGTGGGCCAGCAGGGCATCCCGTGTGGCGCTGTCTCCGGCTAGAGAGGTGACCTGTGATTCTTCTGCCAGGGTAAGAGAGGCCTCACGAATTTTCTGTGTCTGATCGGTAAATGCGCTATCAAACTCGGGCATTCCACCCAGTCCCTGAACAATGGTGACGTAGAGCGCGGCCTGCACTGCTGTGGGCATCAGGGCAGATATCATGGCAACAGATGCAATAAACAGGAATGTGATTGATTTGTTCATAACCCTCTCAATAGACTTTTAAATGGTGCGCCAATGCCGTCGAAGCAACCATTCGGCAGTTTTCAACAATATTAATAAAAGGAAAAAGAACGGCGCATCCCACAGGTAACTGATCTGTTGTTCGGTGATACCGGCAGTTGAATAGGAGATAGCTTCCGGGATTTCATCCCATTGCTCAGGGCTCCAGTATTGCCCGCCAGTAAGCAGTGAGATTCGCTCCAGCAAGGGGCGATTCTGGCGCACATTGAATATTTCCTGGCCTTCGTCATAACGCACAGCAGTAGTTGTGGCGCTGACCAGGCTTTCGCCTACTCGAGAAATCGCTTCAATACTGTAAAGCCCGGTCTGGTTTGGTGTGAAAGATGCTTCATAGACGCCATGCTGACCGGGAACCGGTTGTAAATCGAGACTTACCACATCACTGTTTTCGGAGGACACCACGGCGGAAATTTCCAGCCCCTGGTTTTCCTCAGCATCCGGATCACGTACCTGTGCGCGCACACTAATCTCTTCGTTTTGCACACGACTGGTGAGCTCGAAAGGCCGCGGGGAATTGGCTACCAGCCCGCGGGTAAGCTGACGCCAGAAGGTTTCATGGCGCATATCGGCCACCGGCAGACTCATTTGCCAGCGCCAGGTACCGCCAGTGGCCATAATATAACTTTGCCCTTTTCCGTAGGGCTGGGTGACCAGCAAGGGCTGAATGCGGCCTTCAACATTAACGCCCAAGAGGGTGGTTGCCGCCGGGCGCAAGGGGCCAAGCTGCTGATGATCAGCTATTTCGGGTAATTCGGACCAGAGTCGCTCATTCTCCGATTCACTGTCACTGAATTGCAGCATCGGAGCCAGTCGTCCGCTATCGGTGAGGGTAACCGGCGCTTTCTCACGCACAAATGCAGCATTATCCGCATTCAGTCGCGATGGCAGAATTTCGTTGACGACAGTTTCGCCCCAGCCGCCAAGGCCGAGACCATTGAGTCCTGCCAGCATCATCAGGCTGCCGCCACGATCACTGACAAAGTCACGAATCATGGCATGCTGCTCACTGGTAAGTTCGGCGGCATTCAGGCTGCCAATAATGAGGGCGTCATAATTGAACAGTTCGGCGCGCTCCTCAGGAAATCCATTCTCCAGCTGTTCCGGCCTTTCAATGCCCTGGCGATAATATTTATTCGGGGTTACCTTGAGCAGGGTGGATAACTGTATGCTGGGGTCGTCATTGAGGGCACGCTGCAGAAACTTGTACTCCCAACGTGGCTCACCTTCTACATATAAGACCTTGTAACGGCTTTCTTCCACATCGACCACTCTTGAGCGCGTGTTGTTGGCGAGATTGCTTTCATTATTAATGGGATCAAGAGTGAAGCGGAGGTCAAGTTGGCCCGGTTCAGGCACTTCGATATCCACAAAGGCAAGCGTCATGTTCTGATCGTTTCCGAGCACAATGTCCTGGGTGGTCAAAAAGGTATCGCCGTCATAGACCTTGACTCTGGCGCTGCCACCCTGGTCATGTCGAATGGCAACCCTGGCAGAAAGCGTGGTGCCGGGCAGGGCTTTTTCCGGTAACAGTATTTCGCTGAGTTCCAGATCTTCAGGAATGCTCTCGCGACCGATACCAACGCTATGAATGGGAACTCCAAAGCTGGCAATCTCGCTTAATTCTGACTGGGAAATGGCGCCGCTGTTATCTGCACCGTCACTGACCAGGATTACTGCTCCCAGTGAAGCGCCGCTAGCCTGACGCAAGGTTTGTAACACGGACTGCCCCAGATTGGTTGCAGTTCCGGGGCCAGGCAGGATCGAAAAAGCATCCATGGTATTGGCGCTATCAGCGAAACCGTAGGGCAGGATATTGTAAATATCGGCTATGCCTGCAAGCGAGTCAGGGGTGAGCAGAGCCTGCGCCTGATCCATTCTGGTGGCGCCGCCTTCATTGAAAGTCATACTGCCGGAAGTATCCAGCATGATGGCCACAGCATTTTCGCCACTGAGCAAGCGCTCAGAAACCAGCGCCGGTTGCCAGACCACAATCAGCACCACGGCGAGCATTAGTAATTGAATAAAACCGATAGTACCAAGCTGGTACCCCTTCATATTGCCTGGTCGCCGAGCCATTATTACCAGCAGCGTGACAAAAAAGGCAAACAGAAGTACAGCAAGAATCCATAACGGCCAGCCGCTGGCAAAAATGAATTCACTGTCATTGAATACTGATCGGGGATATTTAAAGAAAAATTCGATCATGCTGCCAATACTTTTCTAGACTCGGTTAGACTCACTTGGACTTGCCTGGAAGTACTTCGAATTGAAGAACAACGGTTTGAAGTTTCACTTATTATGGATAAGACCATAAAAATTCCATTTCATTTTGAGCTGGTTCTTGCGACAGAATTGATAAAGGGTAATTAACGTCTTCTGAGAGTCGATCGTAAACGAAATAAATGATTGAACTCAAACTCGCTATCCCTCTGCAGATGCCGTATCACAAAGGGGGCAGTCATCTAATCATGTTTGTAAAAAAAATGCCATCCCCGATCAGAAGGCTCCTGAAGCGGCCTGTGAAACTTCATAATGCTGACACAATTTTGGCCTCGTGTTGCCCTGCTTTGCTTGCTGGTTTATGCTCAATCGCACTTGCCTGAAAACACAGTGATGACTGAGGAGCACAGCAAACCGGAAAGAAAATCGGGCAGAAATTTTCCCGCTAGAGCGGGGCTGATTTTTTAAGCATCTTTTGGGCATTTTTCAGCTTTACTGAAGCAGGATTCTTCAGACAAGCAACCAACATATAAGAAAGTAGATGCAGACTGTGCAGTGACACAGTATGAGCAGCTACAAAGTATAAAAAGACAATGCCGGCACAGAAAGAGGGTGACAGGGTGTTGAGATTATGGCTTTTCCAGGGTTTCGCGGTGATGAGCACAAATAAAATCAAGGCTTTCATGCTGGCGGCCAGCGTTCTATTTTTACTTGCCTGCGGAGAGCCGCAAAGCAGTGATACTGCCGATGCCGGGCCTGCGGCCCTTACTGTCGTGGAGACAATGCTTGCGAATATGGGCGTGCTGGCAAGTTTGCGCAATATTGACTCTATTGTCATGACCGGTAATGGAACAAGAAACCGGCTGGGGCAGATCCCGGTCACCGGTGGCATAGACCCTGATGCAAGGCTGTCAGGGGTGACAGAAACTATCGATTTCGTTTCAGGCCATGCGGCCTTTGATAATGATGTGGTGGTTGGTGACGGGTTCAGTCAGCACCGGACCGAGGCGTTAACAACCTGGCAGGGACAAAAAATTGGTTGGGGGACTACTGAAGGGCGTCCGAATATTGCTACCACGGTGAATGGACTTTTCAGCTGGGCTACTCAAAACACCCCTGAAATGCTGTTGCGTAGAAATTCGGTTTCTATCGCCATAGCCGCAGATAGAGTTGCGCCAGAGCAGACAGCCCGTCAGGTCAGTTTTGCCGGTCGCCCTCACTGGGCAATAGACACGCTGTTGAACTCGGAACAAGTTACTATCATGATCGATCAGGACACCAGTTTGCTGGGGGGGGGCACGGCGCTGGACACCGAGACAATGCTGGGGGATGTGGATGCCGAATATCGCTACAGTGGTTATCGGCCAGTTGGGGAACTCATGCTGCCTTTTCGTCATGAGATCATCAAGGACGGGCAGCCCTATTCCTCGATGAACTATTCGGAAATTCGTATTAATGATCCTTCTGCACTGGCTGTTTTTACTGTGCCTGAAGATGTCAGGCAACAGGCTGATCAGGCTGCAGCAGAAGAAGCCTGGGCGCCTTTGCAATGGAATCGGGTTTCGGAAACCGTTTTTCATGTGGTGGCGTTTTCCCATCACAGCATGGTGGTAGAGTTTCCTGACTTTGTTGCCATTATTGAGGGGCCTTATACCGAAGCGCAATCAATGACTCTGGAGCGCCTGATTGAAGACAATATAAGCAAGCCTGTTCGTTATGTCATCCCCACTCACCCGCATTATGATCATACCGGTGGCTTACGCGCACTGGCCGCGGCTGGCGCCAGTGTGCTGACTGCTGCCGGACATGAAGATGAAATTCGCGCCATTATCGAGTCTCCTCACAGCAATCCCCCTGATGCTCTGGCGCTCAGGGTCGCTGCCGGTGTTGAGGTAGGGCAGGTTGAGCTATTCAGTGGCATGACTGAAATCAGTAATGGCGGTCTAAGCCTGTATTTATATGAAGTGGAAACAATACCTCACGTTAATCCTAAAGTGCTGGCTTTTGTAGAAGCAGATGGCATCCTGTTCCAGAGCGACCTGTTTTT
>JAHEHN010000009.1:0-7776 GCA_024644515.1 Gammaproteobacteria bacterium | reverse complement strand
TATCCAGTCGTCAGGATATGGTCGACTATGTATCCATGCTGGAAATCATTCGCGACAGGGTGTACGAAGGAATCAAGGCTGGTATGACGCTGGAGCAGATTACCGCATCAAAACCGGTAAGTGGCTACCCGGAAGGATTCCTGAATAACGAGTCATTCTCAAAAATAGCCTATGACAGTTTCTTTCAGTAACTATTTATCACTTTTAAAACCTGCAAATAACGATAGTATAAGCAGCTGTTTACCACTGGCATTATCTGCAACAATAAAAAGCCCTAATAAGCATTTATAATAAAACAATCAGGACTTGATAAGCGCAGCATTGACTGCGCTTTGTTATATAAAATGTTATGTAAAATGTTGAATTAAATTTTACAGGAATTCCAATAATCAGAATTACTAAGGACGTCTTACATGCTCGTACCAAAAGCGATCGCCAGGATTCTCAAAGCTGAGGGAATAAAATATCTTTTTGCTTACCCCTTGAACCCCATCATTGAAGCTGCCGCAGAAGAAGATATCAGAACCATTATCGTGCGCCAGGAAAGAACCGGTGTGCATATGGCTGATGCCTTGAGTCGAATGACTTCCGGTGAAGAAATTGGCGTTTTTGTAATGCAGCATGGACCGGGAGCGGAGAACGCTTTTGGCGGGGTTGCCCAGGCCTACGGAGAATCTGTACCGGTGCTTATTATGCCCGCCGGTTACGAGCGCAGGCTGGCCAATTATTACCCCAATTTTAATTCCACCCTTAATATGAAGCACATCACCAAATGGGCTGAGCCCATAACCTCGGGTGCCGAAGTGCACAACATCATGCGTCGTGCCTTTACCCAGTTGCGCAATGGCAGGCCGGGCCCGGTACTGGTCGAAATCCCCTGGGACGCCTGCAAGGAAGAAGCGGACATCTCGTCATACGTTCCAAGCTACAAAACGAAATCCGCACCTGAAGTGGGTGCTGTCAAGGCAGCGGCCAGAGAACTTGCCGCAGCGGATAAACCGGTTATTTATGCAGGTCAGGGAATTAACTATGCCAAGGCCTGGGATGAATTAAAGGAAATCGCGGAACTGCTGAATGTGCCGGTTACTACCAGTCTGGAAGGCAAAAGTACCTTCAATGAAACCCATCCCCTGAGTATTGGCTCCGGAGGGCATGCGACGCCCAAGGCGGTTTACCACTTTATCAATGAAGCCGATCTGATTTTTGGTGTTGGCTGCAGTTTTGCCATAACTTCATTTGGTACACGGATGCCAGACAATAAAAAAGTGATCCATGCGACTCTGGATCCGATGGATCTCAATAAGGATGTACCAGCAGAAATTGGTTTGATTGGGGACGCCAAACTGACCCTGCGCGCATTGATAGATGAACTGAAAACCCTGGATCTTGGCAAGGCAAAGGGACGCAAGGATTCTGTGCCGGCAGCAATCAAAAAAGTGAAGGATGCCTGGATGGCCGAGTGGTTACCGAAGCTTACTTCTGATCAGGCACCGATGACGCCTTATCGGGTCATTTATGAACTCAATAAGCTGGTAGACAAGCAGAAAGTGGTTATTACCCATGATGCCGGTAGCCCCCGCGACCAGCTGGTGCCATTTTGGGAGAGCGAGGCGCCTCTGTCCTATATTGGCTGGGGAAAAACCACGCAGCTGGGCTATGGTTTGCCACTGGCGATGGGCGCCAAGCTGGCTCGCCCGGATCATCTGTGTATCAATGTTTGGGGAGATGCCGCGATTGGATTTACCGGCATGGATTTTGAGACGGCGGTGAGAGAGAACATTCCGATACTTTCCATTCTCTTTAATAATTTCTGCATGGCTATGGAATTACCGATTATGGAAGTGTCTACAGAGAAATATCGCTCTACGGATATCGGAGGCAATTATGCCGACATGGCGAAGGCCTTTGGTGGTTATGGTGAGCGAATTACCGATCCTGATGACATCGTCGCTGCGCTGAAAAGAGGAATAGAAGCAACAGAAAATGGCCAGGCCGTATTACTTGAGTTTATCACCTGCAAGGAGCTGGACATGTCCCTGCATTATTCCAGCTACGGAAAATAATACTGACTGGAAAGTGGATAAAAACATTGACGAATATGGATAAAATAAATTTTTCCTAAACCTGAAAGGAAAAATCAAAAAAAACGTAAAAGTAAGCACCAAGGTAAATTCTAAAAGATACAGGGTATCGGAACAAAGATTCCAGGTAGCTTTTAATAATAAAAAGAAATATCAGATTGGGGATTCGATGCTCAAAAGGCTGCAGGAAAAACTTGGCCCGGGACTGCTTTATGCTGCGCTGGCTGTTGGGGTTTCACACCTGGTGTCCTCTCCTGTTGCTGGCGCAACCTATGGCCTGATTATGATTAGCTATGCCGTTCTGGTATGCCTGGTTAAATATCCAACTTTTCTATTTGGCGCTACCTATGCGGCTGCCACCGGTGACACGCTCGTGGAAGGTTACAAGCGCATGGGAAAATGGGTTGTCGTCCTGTTTTTCCTTATGCAATTGTTTGAATACACCTTTGCCATATCGGGAGTGACGGTAACCACGGCAGCGATCATGCGAAGTGTTTTGGGCCTGGAGACAGGTATTCAATTGGAGCTTGGCCTGGTCTTTGTCTGTATGACAATTCTGGCATTGGGAAGATATTCTGTTCTGGAAGATACTACTCGGGTGCTGGTTGTTCTTTTTACCGTTGGCACAGTGATCGCGGCAGTGTTTGCTATTTTTGGTATTGATACTGGCGGAACCAGTCTTTCTGCCGATCTGACCTTTGATACGCCCACCATATTGTTTTTGATTGCTGTTGCCGGTTGGATGCCCACCGGAACAGCGGGTTCTGTAGGACTGTCTCTTTGGGTAAAAGCTAAAAGCATACGTTTGCAACGGCCGGTCACTATCAAGGAAGCTACATTCGATTTTCATGTTGGTTACGCAACGGCAATTTTTCTGGCTATCTGCTTTGTTACGCTGGGCACTTTGGTGATGTACATCAATGGTGTGGCAGTTGAATCCGGTGGTGCAGCTTTTGCCGACCAGCTGATCAGCCTCTTTACTTCTACTATTGGTGAGTGGATTTATCCGGTTATTGCCTTGTCCGCGATCACCGTTATGTTTTCCACTCTGCTGACTCTGGTGGATTTACTGCCCCGATCTTCAGCGGCTGCGCTGGTTGAAATATTTTCGGTAAGTGAAGAGGAAAAGTCCGCCAGGTTTAGTGTGCTCTATCTTTCCTTCATTGTAGTAGAGCTCTTTCTCGTCATGGGCGTGTTATTTGTATTGCTGGATGATTTTGGTACCTTTATTGCCTGGGTTACGTCCATGGGTTTTGTAGTGGCACCGGTCTTTTCCTACCTCAATCACAAGGCAATGTTTGGCCCTGATGTGGCGGAAAAAGATCATCCGAATAAGGTCATTCGTTACTGGAGTATCGGTACTATAATTATTTTGACACTGGTCGCGCTGATGTTTGTCTACATGAATTGGCTGGCATAGGTTTATAGCCTGTATCATGAAAATTGAAATTGCGTTTAAAGATTCTGTGACTGCAAGCAGTTACGGAAATGCAGGGGAAAGTCCATGTTAGAGTTTTTATCCAGAGAGCGAATTATTGCTCCCCCGGGGTTTAATCGCTGGAAGGTTCCACCTGCATCCATTGCGATCCACCTTTGTATCGGCTCGGTTTATGCCTGGAGTATTTATAACCCGCCATTAACGCGCCTGTATGGTGTCGTCAATTCTGCTTCATCAGACTGGAGCCTTCAGGATGTTACCTGGATATTTTCCGTAGCGATTGTTTTCCTCGGTCTTGCCGCGGCCTTAGCCGGACATTGGCTCGATAAGGTCGGTCCGCGCTTGATGGGTACGGCAGCGGCAGTGCTCTGGGGTGGTGGATACCTGATTGGCGGACTCGGAATTTTTACACACCAGTTATGGCTGCTGTATTTTGGTTATGGTGTTCTCGGGGGATGTGGCCTGGGGCTTGGTTATGTTTCTCCAGTCAGCACACTGATCAAATGGTTTCCGGATCGTCGGGGAATGGCAACAGGTATGGCTATCATGGGATTTGGTGGTGGTGCAATGATAGGCGCGCCATTAAAACGATACTTCATACAGTATTTTTATGATGCGCCGGAATATCTGGGTACAGTCGATCATGTCAACCTGATCACTAAAGCCGGGCGTCGCTTTGTCGAGCGCGCCGGTGAGCAACTGGAAGTAGTCGTAGTTGGCGCCAATGAGCTTGCTGGCATGCTGGTGGCAGGTCCGGAAGGTGTTTATGTGGTGGGTACCGGGTCAGTGGGCGTGGCTGAAACCTTTCTTGTGTTGGGTATCCTCTATTTTATTGTCATGGTCATTGCCTCTTTTTCCTATCGGGTTCCGGCAGATGACTGGCAACCAGAAGGATGGACGCCGCCCCGGGATGATGACAGTGCCAGCAAAATGATGACTTCCCACAATGTGGATATCGAAGAAGCGATGAAGACGCCACAGTTTTATAAACTATGGGTTGTGCTTTGCATGAATGTGTCCGCAGGCATTGGTGTGTTGGGAGTTGCCAGTACCATGATGAGTGAAATTTTTGGCACCACCTTGCCAGGAATCGTGGACGGTGCCTTCGCTGCCATTTACGTCAGCATGATTTCAGTCTTTAACATGCTGGGTCGATTTATCTGGGCCAGCTTTTCAGACTATATTGGCCGCAAAAATACATATTGGATATTTTTTGCCCTGGGAATTCTGCTTTATTGTTCTGTGCCATTTGCCGCACAGCAGGTCAGCGCCAATCCGGCAGTGGCCTGGCTGGTACTGTTTTATGCGGCCACCATGATTATCTTTACAATGTATGGCGGTGGCTTTGCCACTATTCCTGCCTATCTTGCTGACGTCTTTGGTACAAAATATGTTGGCGGAATACATGGCCGTTTGCTTACTGCCTGGAGCACGGCGGGTGTTGTAGGTCCGCTAGCGATAACCTCGTTCAGGGAATCTGCAGTAACCCGGGCAATTACTGATCTGGTTAGCAAAATTGACCCCGCCGATTTCCAGGCACACTATGGTGCAGGTCTTGACCAGCTTTCCCAGCTGGTTTCAGCGCAAACCGTGACCATTGCCAGCCTTATGGAGATAGCGCCAGCTGGCACTATTGATCCTACTTCCAGTCTCTATAACAACACCATGTATCTTATGGCTGCCCTGTTGTGTATTGGTCTGGTTGCCAATGCGACCATGAAGCCGGTTGATAATAAACATTATTTACCGGATTAATTGTTGAAGGAATTATGAAATTGGCTGGCAGACCCGGGGATTTCCTTGATTCCTGACGGGATGTAGTTTACTTTCGATGGCCAATTTGCGTTCAGCAGGTAAATTTCAAAAGTTTCAATCGCCTGCTGTAAGTAAAGTCAGTATCTGTAGTATTTATTTTTTTCTATTTCTAGTTCGAGGGGTATATACATGAAAACGTTAATTTTTAAGTCTGGCCTGATGCTTTGCCTGTTATTTAGTGCACACATGGTAAACGCAGATGTAGCACCGGACTTTATGGACAAGCTGTTATCTGAAGATCGTCCTGAAGCTGATCGTGTCAGAGATGGGTCACGTCGGCCGTATCAGGTCATGAATCTTCTTCAGGTTGATGAGGGAATGACTGTAATGGATATTGGTGCCGGTGGTGGCTGGTATACCAGAGTCATGTCAGCAGCAGTTGGGCCGCGCGGTAAGGTAGTTGCCCAGTTTGGTCCACGTGCTTTGCAAAGAAATGATGGCCAGGCTCAGAAAGATGTGGCGGCAAGCCTTGGAAATACTGAAGCCTTTTTTGAAGAAGTCGCTGATTATCCATCGAATTCTATTGATCGTGCGATTACTGCATTAAACATCCATCATTTTAATAATGAGCGTGCCACGCCTTATTTCAAGGCTATTTATGATGTGCTGAAGCCAGGTGGTATGGTGGCTGTTATTGATCATGTTGGGATTGCGGGAATGGAAAATGCCATGATGCACAGGATGATGAAATCTGATGCACGCTCCTGGATTGAAGCATCTGGTCTGGAAATCGTAGCGGACTCGGATTTGCTGAGCACCAATGCCGATGATCATGCCCGTTCAATTTCGGACCCAATTTATGGCAGAGATGTGGATCGATTTATTTTTATTGCCAGAAAGCCTGATTAAAAAGTCGGTAAAGCAGTAAGTAAAAAGCCGGGAAACACCCCGGCTTTTTTTCGACACCTTTATAAAGGAAGCAAGAATGGAATTGAAAATATTTCTTACGGTATTGACTACGGTTTTTATAGCCGAACTGGGCGACAAGACCCAACTTGCCACAATGCTATTTGCCGCCGACAAGGAGGTAAGCAAGCTAACGGTTTTCCTGGCAGCATCTCTGGCGTTGATTCTGGCTTCTGCCATCGGCGTACTTGCCGGCAGCGTGTTGTCGGAATATATCAATGAAAAGTATATGCATTATATTGCGGGTGCGGGCTTCATTATCATTGGTGGATATACTTTGGCCACTGCTTAGGCAATGGAAAAGAGAAGGCATGAATAGGCGGGTGGGCTAAAATCATTGGGGGTGTTAAGTTTAACTATGATATGTCGAAAAATAAAGCGTCTGGAAAGCTTGCCAGTAATGAATTCGCGGGATTATAAAAAGGGAAAAACAATTGGAGCAAAATATGGTCAGAAATCTACTTCTTGTAAGCGTATTAATATTGGGCTCGTCTCTGGCTTACTCCCAACCAGATTTTAGTGGACTCTGGTTTCCGGCGTTTGGTCCTGGTGCGCCTCAATTGGCTCCCGCTACCAGGGAGTTACCCTTTAACGAGAGCGCGCAGAAACTGCACGATGAATACGTTGCATCATTTGATCTCTCGGATGATCCTGGTGGTTTCTGTATAAAACCTGGACTGCCAAGAAGTATCTGGGGCGCCCCTTTTCCGGTAGAAATTGTTCAAACGGATGGTTTTATTAATATGCTATGGGAAGGTTATTTCCAGTACCGAAAGATCTATCTGGCGGGTAGTCCAAGACCGGAACCAATCCTTCATACCGGCATGGGTTACTCTGTAGGACACTTCGAAGGCGATACCCTGGTGATTGAAACCAGTTATTTGCGTGAGCATCCCTATATGCGACGTACCCCGAACTCTGACGATGCAACCATAGTGGAGCGCTGGAATATGGTCAGCCTCCCCGATGCCGACGGAGTTGAGCAAAAGTATCTGACCAATGAAATGGTGCTGACAGATGAGAAACTCTACACAGAACCGGTGCGTATTACCGGCTCGCTCAGATATTCTCCCGATACCCCTATAATGGAATATTCCTGTAGCGAGTCCATCTATGATGAGTATTTACAGGAGCGCGGTCTCCAGTTGCCGGATTTCAGTGACCTCGACTAAATGCGCTGGTAGCCAGTTGGGTATGTAAAATGCGTCATCAAATCATGCCTGCTTTCGCTTGATAAAGGTTTCCCGGCTATTTATTCTAGCTAACCCTTTTGTCTCACTGCTTATCGGCGGGAGAGGGGATTTTGCACTGGCTTAATGTCTTTTTGTAGCTGACTCGCAGAGAAAAGGCGGGAAGTTGATTGGGCAAAAGGAGCTGGAGTTATCTTAACAGCGTAGAGCCATGTTGTGGTTTACACTGGTGACAACGCAAAAACTTTTTTTCCTCAGACTTAAATTCAGGGTTTTGAGAAACAGGCCCGGAGGGGCTGGCAGCCAGCATGAAAAGTAATAAAAACAATATAATACAGGCGCTAAG
>JAHEHN010000060.1 GCA_024644515.1 Gammaproteobacteria bacterium | reverse complement strand
TCACGGCAGATTACACTTATCTTAATCAACGCCTTGCCCGGCACTACGGTATCAGCGGTATTACCGGTGATGACTTTCAGCGCGTCACCTTAACTGACGGCACACGCCAGGGAATACTCGGCCATGGCAGTATCCTCACAGTCACTTCTTTTCCTCACCGTACCTCTCCTGTATTACGCGGCAAGTGGATCATGGAAAATATTCTTGGCGCCGAGGTTCCGGCTCCGCCTGATGATGTGCCAGCACTGGAAGAAAATGCTGCCGATGCCATAGACATTCTGTCCATGCGCGATCGCCTGGCAAAACATCGCAACAATCCCGCCTGTGCCGGCTGTCATAATATGCTTGACCCGCTGGGATTTGCCCTGGAAAAATTCGATGGCATTGGCAGATACCGTGATCTTGATGAAGGCGGACTGCCCATTGATGCCTCAGGTGTATTGGCCGATGGCACCCCGATAGATGGTCCTGCTGATTTGCGTGAAGCCATTGCGAAAACCCCTGAAGTGTTTGTAAAAACCTTTACCTCGAAAATGCTGACCTATGCACTGGGCCGCGGGCTCGAATTTTATGACATGCCTACGGTGCGTCAGATTGTTGGAGAGGCAGAAAAGTCAGAGTTCCGTTTTTCTACCATCGTGCAGGAAATTGTGAAATCAGTGCCTTTCAGAATGAAACGCGCCGCCAGCCAGGATGATGAAAACATAGACCTGGCCGACATCTAGAGCCTCGTCATGAACGACCATATATCTATTTATTGCCTGTTTATTCCGGTAGACTAGGTCGCAAACAGGAACCTTTTGAGGGGAAGAGGAATGTTTATTCAGAAAAAATCACTAGCACGTCGCACCTTCCTGCGCTCGGCAGGAACAGCTATTGCACTGCCTTTTATCAGTGCCATGGTACCGTCACTCACAGCACTGGCGCAGACTGCGGCTAATCGCCCCAAAAGAGCCGGCTTCGTTTATGTGCCACATGGCATGATAATGACGGATGACGATGATCGCTGGACACCCACAACGGTTGGCAACAATTTTGATCTCACCCCTACCCTGCAACCCCTGAAAAATTACCATGACAAGTTGACTATTGTCAGCAACCTGATGGGCGCGGACATGGCTGGTCAGCATGCTGGCGCACCGACTGCATTTTTGACCGACAGTTTCCCCAAAAAAACCCAGGGCGTGGATATGGAAGCCGGTGTTTCCATAGACCAGATCATTGCCCAGCAAATTGGTCAGGACACTGTCTTTCCTTCCATGCAAGTGGCCATTGAAGATGTCAGTGAATTGGTAGGGGCCTGTGATTTTGGTTATAGCTGCGCCTATCTGGACACCCTTAGCTGGGCATCCTCCACCAATCCATTACCCATGCAGATCAACCCGCGCATTGTGTTTGAACAAATGTTCGGTGGCACTGGCACCCCACAGCAGCGCCGCACGCGTATGGAACAAAATCGCAGTATCCTCGATTCAGTTCTGCAGGAAACCCGCAAAGTTGAAGGCAAGCTTGGCGCCGAAGACCGTAATCTGGTCGGTGATTTTCTGACCAATATTCGGGAAGTGGAACGTCGTATTCAGAACGCTGAAAGTCGCAGCGAAGAGCTTTCCATTTCGGCACCAGCTTCACCGGTAGGCATTCCAGAGTCCTATGAGGAACACGTGGGCCTCATGTTCGACCTGATGCATATTGCCTATCAGGCGGACATCAGTCGCGTATTCTCCTTTATGATGGCCCGTGATCTCAGTCATCTCAGCTATCCCCAGGTGGGCGTATCGGATCCTCATCATGCTATTTCACATCATCAGAATTCTATCGACACCATTGAGAAGCATTTCCGGGTAAATGTTTATCATATGGAACAATTCGTTGCCTTTGTCGACAAACTGGCGGCGACACCCGATGGCGACGGTTCTCTATTGGACAACTCCCTGTTGATGTATGGCAGCGGCATGAGCAATGGAAACGATCACGTTAAACTGCGTCTGCCGACAGCCATTGTCAGCGGCTTCCTGCAAGGTAACCGCCATATTCAGGTTCCGGATAAAACCCGACCCATTGGTGATTTGCATCTGGATATTGCGCGCCAGATGGGCGTGGAACTGGAAACCTTTGGCCGCAGCGAAGGCCACACGGTTGGTCTCGCCTGATTGACAAAGGAAGCAGCTGGTGACATTAACTCGGCGAACAACTTTTCCTCTTATCCGCGGTGCTTTATTGTTGTTACTTATAACAGCAATGTCTTCGAGCTTTGCCGCCTCCAGTGATGTTTCCGACAATCTGCAAAACTGGCGCGATGCCATAGCCGACGGTTATGACATCAATAGTGCCGAAGTAGACGGCACCACCGTTCTGATGCGCGCTATCCATGAGCGCAATACCCCACTGGCAAGCCTGCTCATTGAATCCGATGCAGATGTGACAGCTACCAATCGTTATGGCATGACAGCGCTGATATTGGCCGCCCGACGTGGCAATGCGGAAATTGTCCGGCAGCTGCTTGATGCCGGAGCCAATCCAAATACCATCAACCTGGAAGGCGAAAGCGTGCTCATGGCCGCTGCGCGCACCGGTGATGTCGAGACCATTAATGCCTTGCTGGAAGGCAGTGGACATTATCTGGGGCTTGCAGCTGACCCCAATGCGAAGGATGGCTGGAAAGGACAAACTGCCCTGATGTGGGCAGCGGGTATGGGACATACTGACGCCGTAAGAGCGTTGATAGCAGGTGGGGCCCGTATCGATGAAGAGTCCACGGTAATCAATATTGCTCCGGTCGATCCGGATTATTACCAGGGCGGCTTTGTCTATACCAATATTCCCAAGGGACGTATGACCGCTCTGTTGTTTGCAACCCGCGAAGGCCATCTTGATACGGTGAAGGCCCTGATCGATGCCGG
Source organism: Gammaproteobacteria bacterium (assembly GCA_024644515.1). GTDB lineage: Bacteria > Pseudomonadota > Gammaproteobacteria > Pseudomonadales > Pseudohongiellaceae > Eutrophocola. The sequence goes on along the minus strand of JAHEHN010000060.1, from coordinate 6,781 downwards.
CGCCAATGTTGATGCGGTGGACAACGAAGGCACCAATGCCCTGGTGCTGGCTACGCTCAATGGCCACCTTGATGTGGCCGGTCTTTTGCTCGAAGCAGGAGCAGATCCCAATATCAGCGACCGCTGGGGCAGAAACGTCCTGTTTGTCGCTACCGATTTGAATACCATGGACGCCAACCCCCGTCCTACGCCAATGCCACTGGATAAACTAAAACCAGTCGATATCGTGCGTCTGGCATTGGCAAAAGGGGCTGATCCGTCCCTGGCCCTGGAAAGCGGCCTGCCCCCCTGGATGGTAGTAGGGGCCACCCACAACCCGATTCTCAACAAGGGCGCTACCCCTTTCTTCAGAGCCGCCATGTCAGGCGACCTGGCGATCATGCGTATGCTGATAGATGCCAGCGCTGACCCGATGAAAGGCACCGATGAACGCGAAGCCATAGGCATGGGTGGTAATATGCGCCCGTCCAATGGCGGCACCACGCCGTTTATGGTGGCCGCTGGCGTGAGCTGGCGCGAAGGCCTGAGTCGGGGCCGAGAAGCTGATGCCATTACCACGCTTGAGCTGCTCATGAACGATTATGATGTTGATATCAATGCCGCTAATCAAAGCGGTGACACAGCCCTGCATGGCGCTGTAACCCGCGGCTCTGCCATGATTATCGAATGGTTATTGGAGCGCGGTGCAGACATCATCTTGAAAAATGCCCGCGACATGACCCCGCTGGATATAGCCATGGGTAACCCGGAATTTGGTATTGAACCCAATCCTGCCATTGCAAAACTTCTAAACGCTCATATTTCAGCGCAGTAATTTCATCGCGGTAAGTAGTACTATTTTCTTTTCATGGACCTTGGTTGGTATGGGTAAATATTCGAGCTTTCAGAATTACTCCACCTGCCTATCGCACACCTCTGGACCGCGCTTCTGCATTAACATCAGCTTCCCAGGCATCAAGTAGCATTCTTAATTTTCGTATTTCACTCTGACCACGATTGGTGAGGTCTATATCTTCCTCTATATCGTCACGCACATTGAATAGAAAGGAACGACCGCCATTCATTATTAGCTTCATGTCGCCACTGCGCACTGCGCGATTAGCCTGATTACCTTCACGCCAGAATAGTGTGCGTTCAACGACAGAAGACTGATTGGTTAAAACCGGCATCAGATTGATACCCTCAAGAGAATAACCAGCGGGAACCTTCGCACCTGCAACCGCCAGGAATGTGGCGGATAAATCCATAGTGATACCCACTTGCCCCGTCACCTGCCCGGCAGGAATTACTCCCGGCCAGCGAATAACAGCAGGTACACGTATTCCACCTTCCCAAACAGTACCCTTGCGATTAAATAAAGGCGCATTGCTGGACAACCATTCGCCACCATCATCATTGGTAAATACCACCAGAGTATTTTCAGCCAGGCCGTTTGCGTCAAGAGCTGCCATAATTTCCCCGATGCCCTGGTCTGCCCTCTCAAGAATAGCGATATAGTCTTCGCGGCTACTGGTCTGCTCTTCTTCAGGCATCAGATGACGCGAATTGTCTCGTGCAGCACCAGGCATATCCGGGACCTGATAAGGCCAGTGGGCAGCGTTGTACTGAACTGAAAGGAAAAATGGCTGATTGGCATTTTCTTCTATAAAGGAAATAGAACGCCGGGTAATTAAATCGGTCATATAGCCATCCACATGTACCTGCTGATCATTCTCCCAAAGATCATCTTCTCCCAGGGCATCAGTGTGCTGGTAATAATCAGCATAGCCTTTTTTAAAACCAAAAAAATAATCAAAACCATGAGCACCAGGACTATGATTGTCTCCTGTGCCAAGATGCCATTTCCCCACCAATGCAGTTTCATAGCCCACATCTTTTAAAAGTTGAGGCAACGAGTTTCCCTCTGCCAGCAAGCCTTTACCATTGGAAGGTTCATCAGAAAAAATGGGCGTCTCCAAGCCATAACGCTGTTGATAACGACCGGTAATAAAACCGGTTCTGGTGGGCGAGCACACCGGGCCATTGGCATTAAAATCTGTAAACCTCACCCCTTCGTCAGCCAACTGGTCAATACTGGGCGTATTGATATCCGGCGCACCATAACTGCCAATATCGCCATAACCAACATCATCGGTCATAATGAAAATAATATTGGGAGGAGTTGATGTTTGCGCGCACAAATAAGATGAAAATGCAGCAGCACAAACTATACCGCTCATTCCTGAAATCATTCTGCATAAGGACAGCAAGCTTTTCATTGGCCATTCCCTCTTTCTTTTTTCTTTAAATCATAACAGTTTGTCTTCAGGATAGGGAAACCAGGAAGCGCCCCTGAATCCGGGCATAGACAAAAATCCTCCTGATAGCTATGCTCTTGGGCCAGGCAATAATATTCACTTACTGTTAGACAGAATTCGAAGAAAGGGAAAACATATGTGCGACGAAAGAACCGAATTGGAAAATGCAGAATTCCTTAAGAAAAAACCCAGTGTCACCCGACGCAAATTCAACAAAATGTCTGCCGGTGCCGCACTGGCGATGATGCTGCCACCGGTGGCCAACGCCCAGGACGTGGTTTCATCAAATGTGGAAGTTACCACACCTTATGGCACGGCGGATTGTTTTTATGTGCACCCTGCTTCTGGCAAGCATGCGGCTGTTCTGGTGTGGCCAGACATTTTCGGCCTGCGTCCGGCCTTTGAACAAATGGGAACACGGCTGGCCCAATCCGGTTACTCGGTACTGGTAGTAAATCCTTTTTACCGGCTGACCAAAGCGCCAAGCTCCCAGCCAGGCGCCGATTTCAGCGATCCTGATACGCGCAATATGCTGATGTCACAGATGGGCTCACTGACACCGGAAACTCAATTCCAGAATGCAGAAGCTTTTGTTACCTGGCTGGATGCCCAGGATGAAGTGGATACCAGTCGCGGTATCGGTACCACCGGTTATTGCATGGGTGGTTCCATTGTCATGCGCACCGCCGCAGCCATGCCTCATCGTATTATGGCAGGCGCCACCTTCCACGGCGGCAACGGTATGGCGTCTGACGCTCCGGATAGTGCTCACCTGCTTATTCCCCAGACCAAAGCCCGTATGCTGCATGCATTGGCCGCCAATGATGATGCCCAGGCTCCCGGAATGAAGGACAGGTTACGCCAGGCCTATGAAGATGCCAATATCCCGGCAGAAATCGAAGTCTATAACGCCCAGCATGGCTGGTGTTCGCTGGATTCAGCAGTCTACGATGAAGGTGAGGCTGAAAGAGCCCATAGTCGATTACTGGCACTATTTGAAACGGCCCTGGCCTGATTCACTTGCATCAGCGTGGCCAATATAAAACAACGCTGAACAGCTATACCTTAGTTTACAGTGGGCAGGCCCTCGGCCTGCCACTGTAATAAACCGCCTTTGATATTAGCCACTTTATCCCAGCCATTTTGCTTGAGAATATTCGCCGCCAGTGCTGAACGTTTACCGGAACGACAGAGCGTCATCAAAGGTTTATCCTTTGGCAACTCTTCCAGACGTTCGCGCAATTCATTAATTGGAATAAGAATGGCCCCTGCCAGGCGCGTGCTTTCCTCATCCGTTTCCATCGCGGTGCGCACATCCAGAATATTTACTTTATCCATATTTGCCGCCACCCACTGGGGTGTGATTTCAAAACTTCCACTATAGGTTGTAACAACCGGTGCCCAGTCGGGTTTTTGCGGTAAATGTTCCGCATCGGGTTCGCCTCCCTTGATATTACCCGGTACAGCGACATCAATTTGTTTGGGGTGCGGCAACTGCATGTTTTCCATATAGCCGATAAAATCGCCTTCATTAGCCAATCCGCCCAGTCTGGGATTGAGGGCTTTCTCTTCTCCAATGGAGCTTGCTGTGCGCCCGGCATAATCATGTCCCGGATACACCAGGCAATGATCTGGCAGCAGAAACAACTTGTCATGAATGGAATGAAACAGTTTTTGCGCCGACCCCTGCTGAAAGTCGGTACGACCACAACCACGAATCAACAGGCAATCCCCCGTGAAAACCATACTCTCATTATCAAGCACAAAGCTGATACAACCATCGGTGTGGCCTGGAGTTTCTTTTACGGCCAGGTAACGGTTACCAAAATTAATAACATCTTCATCGGAAAGAACTCTATCAAGTTTTTCTATCCCGGAAGCCTTTGATGCCATCAATGCTGATCCCAGGGCATTATTCAACAGCCAGGCACCGGTGACATGGTCTGCATGGCAATGGGTTTCCAGACAGGCCAGAAGCGTTAGTTGCAATTCATTAACCAAAGCAAGATCGCGTTCATGCTGCTCATATACCGTATCAATAAAGACCGCTTCTCGCGTGTTTTCATCTGCCAGTAGATAAGAATAGGTGCCCGAGGTTTGATCAAAAAGTTGTTTGAATATCATGTATCGTTATCCTGTCCTGCTTTTCCATTACGTATCCAATTAAAACATTCTTCACCCAGTTCACGCATACCAAGCTCAATATATTCCTTGATATCCTGATCGCCGAGTACATCCTTCCAGCGTTTATTGGTACCTTTGTAGATAAAAGTCTGCGCTCCACCTTCAAAAATTTCGCCGCCCATAGGCGTCACATGGGCCGCATTAGCCTTCATCCATTCGAAAGTAGAGTGCTCTATGATGGCATCCCATTTGTCGGCTTCGGGCTGAATATCCAGAAAAGCAGCGAGCTCCCTGATTTCCCCCGCCAGATCTTTCTTCAGGTCATTAAAATGTACCAGCTTCATGTTTGGCAGATTTCGGTAATCGCACCAGGTTCTAACATTCTCCCAGAAAGACCACATGGGGTATTCATCATGGAGGGAGAGTTTCCAGAATTCATAAGGGTCTGCTGGTGGGCTGTAAATTTCAGGTCCTACTCTACCGGGTGTGTCATTGAACATTTCGTAAAAAACATCCATCGCGTTAAACAGGTGGTTATGCAGGCTCCAGACAATATCAGGCAGGTCCCTGGCCACATAGATATATTTCGCCGCGGGATAAAACGTCAGCGCATCCAGTGGTAAATGCGTTTTGATAAAGCGTCTATTCTGCTGGCCTGCGAGCATGCCAAGTTTTTCTTCTTTAGGAATAACCCTGACATCCAGCCAGGGAGAAAAATCATTGGCTGTAACGGCAGCATCGCCATTAAAAATCAATTGCCCGATGATCTGCTGCATCCATGTGGTCCCCGCCTTGGCATAGGTACCAATAATGATGTCATCATCCCTGAATTCAAGTTCATTCCAGATGCTTGAATCCATATGATGATTATACAGTTCACGCTGTTTTTGCGGCCATTGTATAGCATCACTCATCTCACTGTTTCCCAAACCCTGCTCCGATCACTTTTATGCCCATGCCTGGTCGTGCTTGTTCATCTTTTGCCACAAGTAAGCAAAAATGGATAGCAGACACATAACGATTAAAGATACACCGATTTCATGGAAAGCAAAATGGAAAAACCGGGTCTGTTCAAGTGTAATGCGGGGCATGGACATTCACTAACGTAGCCCCTATGCTTTCCATCATCAGTTTCATCCAGACTCACAATCAACCTCAAAGAAAAAAAGATCTACACCATGAATAAAAGCATCAAGAAAACACTCCTTAAAACCGGTCTTCTTACTGTCTTGTTTTTAACAATCACCGCCTGCGCACAGGGAGGCAGTGTTATTTACGTCACTAATGAAGACTCCAATTCCGTTACCATGATATCCGGTGACAGCCATGAAGTGATCGCGACTATTCCCGTAGGCAAACGTCCTCGAGGCATCAAAGTCAGCCCCGATGGCAGCCTGTTTTACGTCGCGCTCAGTGGCTCGCCAAAATGTCCGCCAACCATGGATGATGAGGTGTGTGAAGCGATGGAAGCAGACAAGGCCGCTGATGGCATTGCCGAAGTAAACCCACTTACACAGCAAGTGGTGCGTATTCTGCCCAGTGGCTCAGACCCTGAGCAATTTGATGTGAACTGGGAAACAGGCAAACTGTATGTCTCCAATGAAGACACCCATACCGCTACCATACTGGATTTAAGTCAGGGTGAAATTCTGATGACCATCCCTACCGGACTGGAACCCGAAGGAGTCAGGCTGTCACCCGATGGACGCCTGTTTTACGTAACCGGCGAGGTAGCCAGCGACGTCACTGTTATCGACGCCAATACTGGTGCGGAAATCACTCGCATCAAGGTTGGCTTACGTCCACGTGATTCCATTTTTACCGCAGACAGTAGCACCGCCTATGTGTCGGCGGAATTTGGCGAACTCATTAATATCATTGATGTGGCTTCAAATACTGCAGTAGGTGAAATCCCCCTGGCAGAAGGCTCTTTGCCCATGGGACTGGTACTCTCCCCTGATGAATCAACCCTGTATGTAGCCAATGGCCGCGGACAGACGGTCGTTGCCATTGATCTGGCAAATCGGGAAGTAGTTAATTCGGTAGTCGTTGGCCCGCGCCCCTGGGGACTGGCCATGAGCCTTGATGGGACAACGCTCTATTCTGCCAACGGTCCATCGGATGATATATCCGTAATTGATATTGCCAGCTTTGAAGTCATCAAAAAAATTCAGGTTGGGGAAACGCCCTGGGGAGTAGTCGTAGGACCAGCTCCCTGATTTGATTTCAATTTATAGTATTTATCAATAGTGTCTATTTATAGCTTGCTATAGATTGCTATAGCTTGAGGGCCATACGGACATAGCCTTCCGCCTGACCATCAATTCGGTACATATCCTGAATCACACACAGTTTTTCAA
>JAHEHN010000158.1:1643-2023 GCA_024644515.1 Gammaproteobacteria bacterium | reverse complement strand
ATTGTTGTTTGCTGGCCCCGGTAAAAGCACCAGCCTCGTGACCGAATAACCGGGATTCCAGTAGCGCTTCATTAAAGGCGGCACAATTAATCTTGATAAATGGCTGCTTCCAGCGCCTGGACAGGAAATGCAGTCGTGATGCTACCAGTTCCTTGCCAGTGCCTCTCTCACCAATGATGAGAATTGGCTTGTTTAGCGGAGCCAGCTGTGAAAGCTGTTCCTGCATCAGCAGGAAATTGGCTGACTCGCCAATCATGCGGTCATTGCTTTTGATATCTTCCATAGGGTGAGTATCAGTGTAGGATTATTAGCGGTGAAAAATACCATATATTGGTTAATAGCCAAAAGCTGTATTATGAGTCTTGTTGCCTGGATAAAAT
>JAHEHN010000158.1:0-1633 GCA_024644515.1 Gammaproteobacteria bacterium | reverse complement strand
ATTTCATTAAAAACAATATGTTATGGAAAAAATACTAAAGTTGGCACAGCCCCTGCAATATCTGGATCAAGTAGAAATCATTGTTTTATTTTGAAGAGGTCCTTATGAAACACACATCACTCATGATTGTTCTGTTATCGGCAATCACTCTTTCGGGCTGTATCTATGTCAACGATTCTGAAGATGGCAGACATAGCAGGAGGTCGGTGCCTTATGCTCAGCCCACTGTTGGACAGGAACTCCTGGATCTTGACCAGGCTCGGGGATCGGGGGTCATCAATAACATTGAGTATGAGCAGGCAAAAGAAGCAATTCTGGCGGAGATTAATTAAGGAGTATTATCATGGGTATATTTTCCAGACTTTCAGATATTATTAATTCCAACATTAACTCTTTACTGGATAAGGCTGAGGATCCTGAAAAAATGATCCGCATGGTTATTCAGGAAATGGAAGAGACGCTGGTGGAAGTTCGGAGTACCTCTGCCCGTATTATTGCTGACAAGAAAGAGCTTTTGCGCCGCAACAACAAACTTGAAAAACAGGCGCAGGATTGGCAACAGAAAGCAGAGTTGGCGCTAAGTAAAAATCGTGATGATCTGGCCAAAGCTGCACTACTTGAAAAAGCCTCAATCAATGAAGTAATTGGCCTGGTGCAGGATGATACGAATGAGCTGGATCACTCGCTGGACAAGTTAAGCTCAGAAATTGAGCAACTGCAGAGTAAGTTGAATGATGCCAGAGCAAGACAAAAAACCATGATGATGCGGCACACGGCAACCAAATCCCGGCAGGCTGTAAGTCACAAGCTCCATAATTCATCGATTGATGACGCGATCAATAAATTCGACCATTACGAAAAGAAAATTGAACTAATGGAAGGAGAAATAGAAGCCAATCAAATTGGTAGCGGCGCTATCGCTGCCCAATTTGATGCCCTGGAAAAGGAAGGCAAGATTGATGAGGAGCTTGAAGCATTAAAATCCAGGCTCAAAAACAAGAAGTAAGGCAGGGTTATTATGATCGATTTCATTGATTCAATGATTGGCTTTATGGCAGTAACATTGCCTATCTGGATTGTCTGGATAATTTTCCATTACAAGTACGCCAATAAACGCAGTAGCAGCATCACTGCCGATGAGGCGAAGCAGTTAGATGAGTTGATGGATGTCGCGGATAGTATGGCTGAACGTATCAAGACTCTGGAGTCGATATTGGACGATGAAACACCGGAATGGCGGGACAAGGTAAGGGAGCAGCAAGGTGAGTCATAGAAAATCCGGCAAACGAACACTGACCCTGGATAAGCAGCGGAAAAAACTTCTTGGTGTATGTGCGGGAGTTGCGGACTACCTGGACGTGGAACCTTGGTCTGTGCGACTCGTTTTCCTCATCAGTATAATGTTTGGAGGCTGGTTTCTGATACCGATATATTTTATTGCCTGGTTCTGTCTTGACGACAAACCCGGAGAAGGGCTTGATAGTCTGGCTAACACCCAGCCACTGAGGCATTTCAGATCGGTAGATTACAAAAAACAGTTATACCGAAATACCGAGGACGGAAAATTTCTCGGCATCTGTGCAGGAGTAGCGGACTATCTTGAAGTTAATGTATTTGCGGTACGCTTGGTCTG
>JAHEHN010000057.1 GCA_024644515.1 Gammaproteobacteria bacterium | reverse complement strand
GCTATTGAAAACAATAACTGCCAGAATACTCCGGGTGGAGAAATATTCCCACGACTATTTGCCTCAATTGTCGCTCTGGTTTACTAATTTTTTTGCGTCACTTTGCTTGATGGAAGGGCTGTGATTTTCAGAGTTGATCAGAACAGCCCCGGAAAGCACAGCGTGACTTGTGCCTGGAACACTTGTTTCACCAGGTGTGGGCAGCGTTATATTTCAATGGGGGCAAAAGAAAAGGGCATCGGGGTCTGCAACCCGGATGCCCTTTAAATAAAACCAGACAGGCTATTATTCCATCAAGCCAGCTCTCAATGACAGCAGCCAGTGCTTAACTGAATCCACATCTTCCTCGGACAACAAGTGCCCAAGATTAGGCATGCCGCGACCCGCAAATGCGCCCTCGCGAACAACATTCTGGATGATGTCATAGGTAGCCGGCGCTGCATAACGCAGGTCAGCCAGTGCGCCACCGCTGGCACCACCGGCGCCATGACAGAGCATGCAATGTGTGGTGTATATATCTTCACCATGGGCAAGCACCGCCGGGTCATCATTAAACGGAATCGCAGTAAGTTCCGGTAACGGCATACCTTCAACCGGAATAATCTCGCTGCCACCCAAGCGGAAAGTCCAGAGTCGACCTTCAGGTTTATAGGCGCCACTGGAGTTGGGTCCGATCAGGCCACTGGAGCCACCCCAGCCAACCAGAACGGAGAGATACTGAGTACCATCCAGTTGATAGGTCATTGGGGCTGCCATGATGCCTACACCCAGGTCTGCTTCCCAAACCAGTTCACCATAATCAGCGGTAAATGCCCTGAAGTAACCATCAGCGCCGCCCTGGAATACCAGGTTGCCGGCTGTAGCCAGAGTGCCGCCATTAATAGTGAAGTCATATTCCTTGACCCAGCGCGGTGCGCGGGCAACCGGATCCCAGGCCAGCAATACGCCGGGGGAGTCATAAACCGGGCCAGTACCCCCGGCATAGTCTTCATCAGGGCGCACGGCCTTGTCTACCATCGTGCCCATTCCTATGCCAAGATTCCAGCCGGCACTTTCAACTTCCCAGTTTTCGTCATAGGAATAGGGGAATGCGCCACCCTGCATGGTAGGAACATAAAGCAGACCGGTATCCGGGCTGAAAGACATGGGATGCCAGTTATGGGCACCGGAAGGTCCTGGTGTCAGGAAAGAAATGGCATCGTCATAGCGCGCCTGCGGCGTTTCGATGGGACGACCACTTTCCAGATCGACACCTGAAGCCCAGGTCACCTGGGCATAGGGGTCAGCATAAATCAGGTCACCGGATTCAGCATCAAGCACATAAAAGAAACCATTTTTTGGCGCCTGCATGACTACCTTGCGCGGCAAGCCATTAATGGTGATTTCAGTCAGCATCATCGGCTGCACAGCGGTGTAATCAAAGTTATCCGCCGGTGTGGTCTGGTAATACCAGGCAACACTGCCGTCATCTACATTAAGGGCAACAATTGAGGACAGGTAGAGGTTGTCGCCGAAGCCTTCGCTGCGGTGTTCGTGGCTCCAGGGCGATCCATTACCGGTGCCGACGAAGACCAGGCGCAGTTCCGGGTCATAGATAATGGAATCCCAGGGATTACCACCACCACCGGCTTCCCACCAGTTGCCTGCCCAGGTAGAGGCGGCGAATTCAACATCTTCACTTTCAAAACCGTCGGCAGGATTCCCCGGTACCACCCAGAAGCGCCAATCGATATCGCCATTGTCGGGGTTGTAGGCGGTGAGATAGCCACGTGTACCCAGTTCAGCTCCACCATTACCGATCAGGACTTTTCCGTCAGCAATTCGGGGGGCACCGGTTATGGTATAGGGTTTGCTCTGATCGACAGTGACCTCGCTCCAGACCACTTCACCCGTCGCCGCGTCCAGGGCCACCAGGCGACCGTCAATAATGCCGGCAAATACCTTGTTATCATAAATAGCGACACCGCGGTTAACCACATCACAGCAGGCTTTCCAGCCCAGCGATCTGTCGACCTGGGGGTCGTAGCGCCAGAGTTCTTCACCGGTACGTGCATCCACCGCGAAAACCACAGACCAGGAAGCAGTAGCATACATAATCCCGTTATGAACCAGAGGTGTAGCTTCCAGACCACGGAATGAACCGGTGTCATAGGTCCATGCCACGCCCAGATTCTGGACATTGGAAAAATCGATCTGATCCAGTGGGCTGAAGCGGGTTTCGCCTGGATCCCGGCCGTAGGACAGCCATTCCTCGCCGCTGTTTGCTGCATTGGCCAGATCTGCATCAGTAACACCTGCTTGCATTGTCGGCGCTGCAGTAGTGGCTGCTGGAGCAGTTTCCGCGACCTCGGCGGATTCCTGTGAACAGGCACTCAACGTCAGAATTAGCAAGGATATAACAGGGAGGACCGTGTTCTGTCGAACCCCTTTGAATTTACTAAACATCATGAATACTTCCCCTTTATTACTTTAAAAACTCAGGCGAGCAAGTCTACAACAATAACCAGTCTCAAGTCACAAGTTACAAGTCACAAGTTACAAGCTAAAAGTTACAAGTCACAAGTCCCAAGTCCCAAGTTACAAGTTAGAAGTCTCAAGTGGGTATAGAGTAAGCTGATAATTATTGGTCATTATGTCGGTAAAGCCCTTTTACCCGGATAATTACAGCACCAGCCTCTTCGTAACTTGGGACTTGAGACTTGTAACTTGCGACTAGGCGCGCGGCGCGCCCGGCGACTAGCGCCTGAGCATTTTCAGCCAGCGCCAGAAATTGAGCAGGCCGGACAGTGAGCTGGCCAGGTAGGTGAGGGCGCAGGCTGTGAGGATACGCCGCGCCGCCCGATAATCATTTTTACTTATATATTGTCCTTCGCGTAGAATGGGCAAGGCACGGCCAAAACTGGCATCGAATTCCACCGGCAGCGTGACAAAATGAACCAGGGTATTGACCAGCATGCTCATGATCACCACCAGAAACAAGGCGGGGGCCAGGCGGGCACCGGCCGGCGTGAAGGCCACCAGAGGCAGGACCAGCAGTGCGAAACCACCGACTCTTTCCAGTTTTTGCGCAGTTCTGACCATGGAAGTGCGCGTGGTAAGTGGTTTGTAATTTTTAGCATGCTGCAAGGCATGTCCGAATTCATGGGCTGCCACAGTAATAGCGGTTAGTGAGCGTTTGTCCAGATTGTTTTTGGACAGGCGGACAGCTTTATCGGTGGGGTCATAATGATCGCCCAGATCAGTTCCCTCGACTTTCAGGTAAGCCATATCAAACTTCTTGCGCAGGTGTTTTACCAGTTCCGCGCCAGTGCCTGGGATATCATCACGGTGGCCGCTGTATTTCTGCAGAATATGTTTAGCCCAATACTGGGGGCCCAGGATGAGAACAAATAGAATAATGCCAAGAATCAGGTAAATCATGAATAAGACAGTTTGCTCAGTAAAGCAGTGATAGCAGACCTATGATCAGTGTTATAGGGTATACAGTCAAAGTAGCATAATACAGTCCGAAGTATTCATTGGTAATCAATCAGGTGCTGGTATAATTCTATTTCAGTTTTCAGAAGTCCTTAATTCAGCCGGGTTTTAAAAAAGTCTTCCATATTATGCAAATCAAACCTGTACTGCATGCAGACCCCTTAACTTTAAACCATGAGTATCAGGCTGCGGAGCCGTTCCCGCATATTGTGATGGACAATCTGTTTGACAATGACCTGCTGGAAAAAGTGCGGGATGTTTTTCCCCGACCCGATGGCATGGAATGGCGGCGTTTTGATAACCCGGAAGAAAAAAAGCTCGGCTTCTGGCACACCTGTGACATTGACCCTTTTTTATATGATTTTCTGCAGGCGATGAATGCGCCCTATATGCTGGGATTTCTTGAGCAATTGACCGGCATTGAAGGGCTTATCCCGGATCCTTATTTTGGTGGTGCCGGTTTACATCAGATCCTGCCCGGAGGCTTCTTGAAAGTACATGTTGATTTTAATGTACACCCCAAGCTGATTCTCGATAGGCGTCTGAATATGCTGGTATACCTGAACAGGGACTGGCAGGAAGAGTGGGGTGGTCAGCTGGAATTATGGAACCGGGATGTCAGTCGCTGTTATGAAAAAATCTTGCCGGTTTTTAATCGAACAGTAATTTTTAACACCTCGGATTCTTCCTATCATGGCCATCCCCATCCCCTGCGATGCCCTCAGGGTGAAAGTCGCAAGTCACTTTCCTTTTACTATTACACCAATGGCCGCCCTGAAGATGAACGCTCTGAATCACACAGTACATTGTTTACCAAGACGCCAAACGAATGAGCGACCAAAGTCATAACAGGCTGCCTGATTTCTTTATTCTGGGTGGCATGAAGTGCGGTACCACTTCGCTCTTCAATTATCTTGCACAGCACCCCAACATCCTGCTGCCTGAAGAGAAAGAGCTGCATTATTACGATATACACCGCTACCAGGGGCAAACCCTGGATGAGTATCTTGAACGCTTTCCAGATAAAAAAGAGCAGCAAATAACGGGGGAGGCAACACCGTTTTACCTGACTCATCCCCATTGTCCCGAATGGATACATGGTGATTTCCCCGAGGCAAAATTCATCGTGATGATGCGAAATCCGGTTGATCGTTTCTGGTCCCAATTTAATCAGATGAAACGTTATCGGCATTATTCAGGCACTCCGGAGGATGCAATTGCGCTTGAGAAAAGTGATGGTGAAAGTCGTTGGCAAAAGGCATTGGCTGATCCTGAATACCCGGTGGATGATCTGAAGATGTGCTCCCTGTTAAGGCGTGGTTGTTATGCAAGTCAACTGGATAACTGGCTGAAATGGTTTGATCGCGATCGCTTTTTATTACTGTTTACCGAAGATCTGCTCAGAGACCGGGGTAATGTTGTTAATCGCGCGCTGGAGTTTCTCGGCTTTAATGCTGTTACAGATCTTAGGCTGGATAAACTGCATCATACGCAGGAGTATTCGCACATGACCGACAAACTCAGAAGTGAACTGGAGGATTTTTATGCTCCTCATAATCAACGCCTTGCTGATTTTATGCAGGTTACTCTACCCTGGTATATATATTGAACTACGCTTTTTTATCAAAGCCATTAGTCCTTTTTTCCTCAAGAACTAATTCAATCATTCAATAATTCATCTTGTTACAAGTTGTAAATATTCAGTAAGTTAAGCCGAATTGGCATTCCATCGGATTCTTGCCAGTTTGTTTAAATTGTCAGGTGTTTGCCAAAAAAACAGGGATTCAGAGTAAAACAGTGCTGTTTTAGTCAATATTTGCTTAATAAGTAAGGCTTTTCTTATGAATAACACAGTAAAACGGATTTATTTAACATAGAATGGAGGGGTTAGATTGATTCAAAGTTGATTTGGATTGGATCTAGAGCTGCTTTAGCAATGGTGATAGCGACAGCAGCATTTTTTTATTCACCACAACAAGATGATTATATTATGAGTAAAGGTACAGTTAAGTGGTTCAATGCAGATAAAGGTTTTGGCTTTATCACTCCTGAAGATGGCGGCAAGGATTTATTTGTTCATCATTCTGAAATCGAAGCAGGTGGCGGTTACGCAACCTTGAATGATGGCCAGGAAGTTGAGTTTGAAGTTGGACAGGGTCAGAAAGGACCATGCGCTAACAAAGTAAAACCAGTATAAGACAGTATAAGAAGAGTGCCAGTATAAGAAAAATAATAGCACTCTGAAGAAGCAGTACTCATAAGAGGGCGTATAAAGAATATCTTTATGCGCCCTTTTTTTATATTGTGAATACTCCTTTCCCGGCGAGTTGTCTTTTCCGAATTACAGTATTCGATGTATCCTTTCCCGAATGAACGCTAAGCATAATCAAGATCACGCAGCCCGCATTATCTATATTCCTCATGGCGGTGGTCCCATGCCCTTATTAAATGAACCAGGGCATAAATCCTTGATCGACTTTCTTGAATCTTTTTCATCTAAAATTAAACGTCCCGAAGCTATCCTTATTATTAGTGCGCACTGGGAGGAGGCTTGAATCAGTCTGACCAGCGCATCAGCGCCAGAGTTGATTTATGACTATGGTGGTTTTCCACCTGAGACTTATGCCATTCAATATCCGGCTCCCGGAAATCCCGGTCTGTCTCATGAAATTGCTGAATTACTGGAATCGCAATCTATTCCCGCAAGACTTGATGATCAGCGTGGCTTTGATCATGGCATGTTTGTTCCGTTGAAACTGATGTACCCTGAAGCCGATATCCCCTGTATACAGCTGTCATTACTCAATAGTCTGAGCGCGCAAGACCATATTGTCTTTGGCAAAGCGCTTGCTCCCCTGAAAGAAAAAAATATTCTGATCGTCGGTTCAGGAATGTCTTTTCATAATCTTCGCTCCCTCTTTATGCCTGGACTGGTGAGTGAAGAGGAAAATATTGCCTTTGATACCTGGTTGAAAGAAACCTGTAGCAGTGAAGCTCTGACGCTTCAAGAAAGAGAGCATCGACTGGAAAACTGGCAGTAGGCTCCTGCGGCGCTTAAATGTCATCCCAGGCCTGAGCATTTACTGCCCTTGCACGTATGTTTTGGGATCGCCTGCGACAATGGCAATGCCGAGGTAGTGTTCAGTGATGAGGTAATGGGGCGACGTGTCAGCGGATTTTTGTGGTAAGGACAAACCTGGGGAGACTACAGGTTTTTGTTTCCTTTATTTTTTGCAATCGGCCATTCTTTGAATGGAGAAATGAGCCGCCTGTAAGGTGTGCTGCATAAAAGCCAGGATTAAAAAAAGGGCGCCCGAAGGCGCCCTCACTATTTCTATCTTTCTTATTATTAGTATTTGTAGCTTTCAGGCTTGAATGGGCCTTCAACAGGTATACCAAGGTATTCTGATTGCTGCTTGGTCATCTTGGTGATGACGCCACCAAAACCTTTAACCATACATGCAGCGACTTCCTCATCGAGAGATTTTGGCAGCACTTCAACTTTCAGATTTTGCTTTTTAAATGCCTCATCCAGATCAGCAAACTTTCGTTCCCACAGGTACATTTGTGCCAGCACCTGGTTGGAGAAAGAGCCGTCCATGATGCGTGAAGGGTGACCAGTAGCATTACCCAGATTGATGAGTCGTCCTTCGGAAAGCAGTATCAGATAATCTTCATTACCATCAGCATCCTTGCCTCGAATAACACGATGAACCTGGGGTTTAACTTCTTCCAGCTTCCAATGTTCGCGCATATAGGCAGTATTGATCTCGCTGTCAAAGTGACCAATATTACAAACAACGGCATTGGACTTAAGTGCCATCAACATATTTTTGTCGCAGACATCAACATTACCTGTTGTGGTAACAATCAAGTCAGTATTCTGCAGTAATGCTTTATTAATGCAGTCTGGCTTGCCGGTATTTATTCCATCTTTATAAGGTGAAACGACTTCGTAGCCATCCATGCAGGCTTGCATGGCGCAGATAGGATCAATTTCAGAAATTTTAACAATCATGCCTTCCTGGCTAAGACTCTGTGCAGAGCCCTTGCCCACATCACCATAACCCACGACCAGGGCTTTTTTGCCTGACAGAAGCATGTCAGTACCGCGCTTGATACCATCATTCAGGCTGTGACGACAGCCGTACTTGTTGTCGTTCTTTGACTTGGTAATAGAATCGTTCACATTGATTGCCGGAACCTTGAGTTCGCCCTTGGCCAGCATCTCGACAAGACGATGAACACCGGTAGTGGTCTCTTCCGTGATGCCATGGACGTTGTCGAGAATTTCCGGATACTTGTTATGGGCCATGGAGGTCAGATCGCCACCATCGTCCAGAAGCATGTTGCAGTCCCAGGGTTTGCCATCTTTCAGAATAGTCTGTTCGATGCACCACTCCGCTTCTTCTTCGGTCTGGCCTTTCCAGGCATAGACTGCAACACCGGCAGCAGCCATGGCGGCGGCTGCATGATCCTGTGTAGAAAAAATATTACAGGATGACCAGCGCACTTCTGCGCCCAGCGCCATCAGGGTTTCAATCAATACAGCAGTCTGGATAGTCATGTGAATACAGCCAATGATTTTTGCACCGGCTAATGGCTGACTGGCACCATATTTGGCTCGTAGTGTCATCAGAGAAGGCATCTCTGCTTCCGCCAAAGTGATTTCCTTGCGACCAAATTCGGCAAGGCCAATGTCCGCAACTTTATAATCTTCTTTGCTCATAATCTCATTTTTCCTTTAATAAAAAGGTCAGGGTAATGACTTACCCTGACCTGCATATCATTATTGGTTAGTTGAATTTTTGATAATCACTATCTGTAACTGGAGCACTGCAGGATGCAGGAAGCCCGGTATTTACAGACCAGCACCGGATTTCAGTGCGTCAGCTTTATCGGTTTTTTCCCAGGAGAACTGCTCGCGGCCAAAGTGACCATAAGCCGCAGTTTCACGGTATATAGGACGTAACAGATCCAGCGTGGCTATGAGGCCGGCAGGCTTGCAATCAAAATGTTCGCGAACCAGTGCCGTGATTTTGCCATCATCAATTTTGCCGGTACCGAAGGTATCAACCAGAATGGAAGTAGGCTCAGCAACACCAATGGCATAGGAAAGCTGAACTTCACATTTCGATGCAATACCCGCTGCGACGATATTCTTGGCAATATAACGCGCCAGATAAGCGGCAGAACGGTCAACCTTGGAAGGGTCTTTCCCAGAGAAAGCACCGCCGCCATGACGCGCCATGCCACCGTAGGTATCAACGATAATTTTTCGACCTGTCAGTCCACAGTCACCGTGGGGACCACCAACGATAAACTGACCGGTTGGGTTGATATGGTACTTGGTATCACCGTCCAGCATTCCGGCCGGTAAGACCGGCTTGATGATTTCTTCCATCACAGCTTCGTGAATCTGCTCCTGGCTTACGTCAGCAGTATGCTGGGTGGAAAGTACAACAGCATCAATCGAATGTGGTTTGCCGTCTACATAACGATAAGTCAGCTGACTTTTGGCGTCAGGCAGGAGAAATGGCAATTTGCCGTTTTTCCTTACTTCGGCCTGTTTCGCTACCAGCAAGTGTGCATAGGTAATTGGTGCAGGCATCAAGACATCTGTTTCATCACAGGCATAGCCAAACATCAGGCCCTGGTCACCGGCACCCTGTTCCTTATGCAGGCCTTCGCCGGCGGTAACACCCATTGAAATATCAGGTGACTGCTTGCCTATGGCATTTAGAACGGCACAGTTGTGGCCGTCAAAACCTTCTGAAGAACCGTTATAACCAATATCAAGAATCACCCTTCTGATAATATCTTCAACATCAATCACTGCGGTCGTGGTAACTTCGCCGGCAACCAGTGCCAGGCCGGTATTCACCAGGGTTTCAACGGCGACTCGTGATTTCGGATCCTGCGCCAGCAGCGCATCCAGAATGGCATCAGATATTTGATCAGAAACTTTATCCGGGTGTCCTTCTGATACAGACTCAGATGTAAACAATACTGCTTCAGTCATGCTTTGCTTTCCTTCTATGTTTTGCAGAATTCGCTGTTTTTGTTTTCAGATCATGCACCAGTACCTTGGTGGAACTGGTGCAAGAGTAAAAAGATACGAGTGCGTCAGCGTTTGTCACAACTTGTACCACAACAACAGGGGGTCTGCTTACTGGTTATAAATAAGATTTATCGAAGGTTTACTATAATTACCCGACCAGCTCCCCCCCGGGATTTAACTGGCCAGGTACCAACTTTGGTGGTTGCTTCGACAATTCTCCTGAATCTTTC
>JAHEHN010000056.1 GCA_024644515.1 Gammaproteobacteria bacterium | reverse complement strand
TGGGGTGCCCGGATCTCCAAGCACGCCAAGACTAATTACGTTTAGAAATGATCTCTTGCGCTCAGACTCAGGCACAGTAAAGCCTTCCTGCCCTTCGATCCTGACAGGGCGACGTGATGGTGCCAGTGGAGCATCTTTCTTGTTTGAACCCAGCAGTCCAAATGTCAGGGAGTACAGCATGTCTGGATCAGTGATCTGGGCTGAAACGATGAAATTGCCTTCGGGAGTCAGCTGCGGGCTATCAGGATAATTCAGTTTCAGGATTTCAAGTGAAGCATCAGCCAGATCATTCAGACCCAGACGCAGGTACATTTCAACCATAATTTCCAGGGCCCTGGGGACCGCAGGGGTACCCTGATAGTTTTCTACTACATAACGGGCACGATTCAATGACGACAAATATGCCTGCCTTGTGATGTAAAACTCCGCTACATGGACTTCATAAGCTGCCAACAGGTTTTTCAGGTAAACCATTCTGGCTCTGGCATCACCGGCATACTGACTATTCGGATATATATTCAGCAACTGGGCAAAATCTGCAAATGATTCCCTGGCTTTGCCTGGATCCCTCTTGCTGGGATCCGTGGGCAGATAACGACCCAGGATACGCGAATCTTCACTATAATAGGCCATGCCTTTCATGTAGTAAGCATAGTCAAGACTTTCGCTGTCAGGATACAGACGGATAAAACGATCGGCAGCAGCACGGGCCGCTTCCGGTTCGCTGTTGCGGTAGTAGGCATAGATTAATTCAAGCTGGGATTGGTCGGCATACTGGCCAAAGGGAAACTGGGCTTCAAGTTGCTGAAAAATGGTGATCGCGCGGGCCCAGTTGCTTATGTTGATTGACCTGACGCCCTCGGTAAAGAGAAAGTCTTCACCAGAATTGCCAAAATTTTCATCAGAAGAGCATCCGCTGAGCAGGGCAAGGGTAAAAATTAATAAGGGAAGAAAAGGCTTTTTCACAACAGCTATAGAGAATTTCTTATTCAGGGTTATTGGTTTAGTTAAGTAGCACTGACTAATTCAGGCACGCAGTGTACTATTAATAAAGGTGATTATGAAATGGAAACGGTCACCATTCGGTTTTATCCCCTCCATCAACTTCATATACGACTATAGACACTGACATGACAGAAAAGTTTTCAGATTCGTTAAAACCGGAATCAGACAGCGATAGCAATGAAATTGCGATTGTTAATGCTGAAGTACCCCTGGAAGTAGCCGGTCAGCGACTGGATCAGGTTGCTCCGCAGCTGTTTCCAGACTTCTCACGTTCTCGCCTGCAGAGCTGGATAAAACTGGGAAACCTGCAGGTTGATGGCAAGTCTGCCCGTGGTAAAGACAAGCTCAACGGTGGAGAAACCCTTACCCTGGCGGCTGTGCTGGAACAGCAGAATCACTGGCAGCCGGAAGCCATCCCCTTTGCCATCGTCTATGAAGACGAGGCACTGATTGTGATTAATAAACAGGCAGGACTGGTAGTGCATCCGGCTGCCGGTAATCGAAGTGGTACCCTGCTTAATGGTCTTTTACATCACTGTCCGGAGCTCGGCCAGATTCCTCGGGCCGGGATTGTGCATCGCCTTGACAAGGAGACCAGTGGCCTGATAGTGGTGGCGAAAACACTGGAGAGTCATCTTGCCCTGGTGCAGCAATTACGGGATAAGGAAGTCAGTCGCATCTATCAGGCGGTGGTGTGTGGTCTGGTGACCGCAGGGGGTAAAATAGATGAGCCTCTTGGCCGACATCCTGTGCATCGAACCAAGCGTGCTGTGAGTCATGGGGCGGACGCACGTGAGGCTGTTTCCCATTACCGGGTATTACAGAAATTTCGCAGCCATACTCTGGTGCAGGTTACCCTTGAAACGGGGCGTACCCACCAGATTCGCGTGCATATGACCCACCTTGGCTTTCCTTTGGTGGGTGATCCGGTGTATGGCGGGCGACCACGAATTCCGAAAGGCTCTTCACCGGAACTGATCTCCTATCTGGAAAAGTTCAAACGTCAGGCTCTCCATGCCTGGCAACTTGGTTTGACTCACCCATTGACCGGAGAGGCTATGAGCTGGCAGGCGGATATTCCTGAAGATATGCAGGTGCTGCTTGAATTACTGGAAACTGATAATGTCTGACTTTTTGATAGTGCCTCGCTGGCCAAAGCCGTGGAATGTGAATGCCCTGATTACAACGCATCAGGGTGGCGTCAGTGCTCCTCCCTATGATTCGCTGAATCTTGCTTTACATGTCGGCGATGCTGAGGAATCTGTTCTACAGAATCGAAAGCGGATGGCCTCTGCCATTGGAGAGGATCTTGATTTTCAATGGTTGTCCCAGGTCCATGGCAACAAAGTACTGACCCTTGATCAGGGACTTGTTGATGAAAGCATTGAAGCGGATGCCATCTATACCAGAGAAAATAATATTGCCTGCGGTGTGCTGACAGCTGACTGCCTGTCGGTTTTTTTCTGTGATGAGGCCGGAGAAGAAATAGCGGTTGCCCATGCCGGATGGCGTGGACTGGCTACAGGAATACTGGAAAGAACCCTGGATAATTTTCAGGCAGAGCCGGGAACATTGCTTGCCTATCTCGCACCGGTAATTGGCCCATGCCATTTTGAGGTTGGCGAGGAGGTCAGAGACGCTTTTCTGGATATTGATAATGATGAGATCAGTGATCAGGATTCCATATTGTTTCTGGAAAGTGAGACCCCCGGCAAATGGATGGCAGATCTGTACGCCATTGCCAAAATAATATTGGCGTCTCGCGGAGTAAAAAATATTTATGGTGATCCACTGTGTACCTATTGTGAATTCGACCAGTTCTATTCCTTTCGCCGTGATGGTGACACCGGGCGCTTTGCCAGCCTCATCTGGAAGGAATAACGAGCAGTACTATATTTTCCAATCCAGTCCTGATTTCATTTTTTGACTTTGATCAACTGATCACAACTCAAATCACCTCCTTGACTTGAATCATTACTGAACATCCCCACATTGGTAGCATGATAGTTAATACCCCGGCTAACGGTGGGGTAAGCAAATGATTGGAGTGAATTTTCATGCGAATGGATAAATTAACCAGCAAGTTACAGACGGCGCTTTCCGATGCCCAGTCCCTGGCTGTAGGTAAGGATCATAATTATATTGAGCCGGCGCATCTTGTTTCAGTTCTGGTAGATCAGAAGGGTGGTTCCATCCGTCCTCTTTTAATGCAGACCGGGTTTGATATTCCGGCATTGCGTAATGGTCTGCAAAAACTAATCGATGAACTTCCTGTGGTTCAGGATCATGGCGGCGACGTGATGATGTCTCCAGATCTTGCCAAACTGCTGAATATGGCCGACAAAATCAGCCAGAAAAGCGGTGATCAGTATATTTCCAGCGAATATGTCTTCCTGGCGGCGATGGATGACAAGGGGGCATTAGGTGTTCTGTTGCAGTCTTTTACTGTAACAAAACAGGCCCTGGAAAATGCCATTAAAAACCTGCGTGGCGGAGCCAGTGTGGACAATCCCGAAGCAGAAGAAAATTACCAGGCTCTGGAAAAATATACCGTTGATGTTACCCAGAAGGCGGAGCAGGGAAAACTTGATCCGGTTATTGGGCGTGATGATGAAATTCGCCGAACCATTCAGGTGTTGCAGCGTCGTACCAAAAACAACCCGGTATTAATCGGAGAGCCCGGTGTTGGTAAAACCGCCATCGTGGATGGTCTCGCCCAGCGTATTGTTAACGGGGAAGTGCCGGAAGGACTTAAGGATAAACGCATTCTTGCTTTGGATATGGGCGCGCTGATAGCAGGAGCAAAATTCCGCGGGGAATTTGAAGAGCGTCTGAAAGCGGTGTTAAACGAATTATCCAAGCAGGAGGGCCAGGTCATCCTGTTTATAGACGAAATTCATACTATGGTGGGTGCTGGTAAAGCGGAAGGTGCGATGGATGCTGGAAATATGCTGAAGCCGGCGCTTGCGCGTGGTGAATTGCATTGTGTGGGCGCCACAACACTGGATGAGTATCGCCAATATATTGAAAAAGATGCTGCCCTGGAACGACGTTTCCAGAAAGTACTGGTTGATGAGCCGACGGTAGAAGATACCGTGGCTATTTTGCGTGGACTGAAGGAACGCTATGAAGTTCATCACGGTGTGACCATTACAGATGCGGCCATTATTTCTGCTGCCAAATTGTCTCAACGCTATATCACCGATCGTCAGTTGCCGGATAAGGCTATTGACTTGATTGACGAGGCAGCCAGTCTGATTCGTATGGAAATAGATTCCAAGCCAGAAGAAATGGATCGTCTCGAGCGTCGTATGATTCAGCTCAAAATGGAGCGTGAAGCGGTTAAAAAAGAAACTGATGAGGCCTCTAAAAAACGCCTTCAGAAACTGGAAGATGAAATTAATGAGCTGGAACGGGAGTTTTCAGATCTTGATGAAATACTTAAATCAGAAAAAGCTTCCCTGTATGGTTCTGCAAAAATAAAAAGTGATCTGGAACAGGCGCGAATTGATCTTGAAGCAGCTCGAAGAGCATCAGACCTGACGCGTATGTCTGAGTTGCAGTATGGTGTAATTCCGGAACTGGAAAAGAAAATGGAGCAGGCAGAGGATGCCGATGCTACCGAAATGAAGCTCCTGCGGGACAAGGTCACAGAAGAAGAAATTGCCGAAGTTATAGCTCGTGCTACCGGCATCCCGGTATCAAAAATGCTGGAAGGGGAGAAGCAGAAACTCCTGCGTATGGAAGAGGAACTTCATAAACGTGTCATTGGGCAGGCTGAAGCAGTTGACGCTGTTGCCAATGCGGTACGGCGCTCGCGCTCTGGCTTGTCGGACCCTAACAGGCCCAATGGTTCATTTTTGTTTCTGGGTCCTACAGGTGTGGGTAAAACCGAATTGTGTAAATCCCTGGCCCAGTTTCTGTTCGACACAGAAGAATCAATGGTGCGAATTGATATGTCGGAATTTATGGAGCAGCATTCTGTTGCCCGGCTTATAGGGGCACCGCCGGGGTATGTTGGGTATGAAGAGGGCGGCTATCTGACAGAGGCCGTGCGTCGCCGACCTTACTCTGTGCTGCTGCTGGATGAAATTGAAAAAGCTCATCCGGATGTGTTCAATATTCTGTTGCAGGTACTTGATGATGGTCGCCTGACCGATGGTCACGGCAGGACAGTGGATTTTCGTAATACAGTTGTGGTGATGACATCCAACCTTGGCTCTGACAAGATTCAGGAAATGATGAATGCCGATACAGCTTATGATTCCTCTTACGGGTCTGAGAAAAATGCGGTAATGGATGTGGTAGGCAAACATTTCCGACCTGAATTTCTTAACCGCATAGACGAAGTGGTGGTTTTCCATCCTCTGGCGGCAGATCAGGTTCGTGGTATAGCCGATATTCAAATTCAGATGCTGCAGAAACGCCTGGATGATCTTGACCTGCATCTGCACCTGGGCGATGGCGTGCTGGACAAGATAGCCGATCTTGGCTTTGATCCGGTGTACGGCGCACGCCCGCTGAAACGGGCGATCCAGCAAAAGCTGGAAAATCCGCTGGCGCAGAAGGTGCTGGGTGGTAACTATCCGCCTGGTGCGGCAATTAACGTGGATCTGGAAGATGGCGAGATAGTATTTACCTAATCTCGCATGGTGTCAGGTTGAGATAAAAAAGGCGCCAGAGATGGCGCCCTTTTTCGTGGTATTTCGCTACATCGAGAACTGTTACATATTTTGACAGGCTAACGTCTATTCAAGGACAGCACTGGCCTTGTTAACGAGATCACCAGCAAAATTCATGATATGAAATATCACGTTCTGTTCAATTGAGCCGCTGACCAGATGCGCCCCCGGACCAACAGCATAAATACCGACGTCTTCCCCACCATGAGTTTCTGCGGCTGTGCCGGCAAGACTTTCCTGGTGATAACCGGGAGCCTGGGTATTTATATTGCTCAGGTCATGTCTGCCCGGCGCTGGCGGACCACTGCGCGCATCTGCATTGGTTTGTGTGCCATTGTCATCAAAACCGGCACCATTGGCATAACTAAGTGTGGTATAGGGCAGTCCTTCCCGGTCCTCACCGGCAATGCCGAGAATGGGATTGCCGCGATCCGGATAGCCAGCCATGGTCATGACATGGCTGTGGTCGGCTGTCACGATGATCAGGGTTTCATTGGTATCAACGGCATTGATGGCGGCTTCTACTGCGCGGGAAAGCTCAGCTGTTTCGTAGAGGGCATTGAAGGCGTTATTGGCATGATGGGCATGATCGATACGCCCGGCTTCTACCATCAGAAAAAAGCCATCCTCATCCCCGGCCAGCAACTCAATGGCTTTTAGCGTCATTTCCGTCAGGGAAGGTTCGCCGCCAATGTCTTCATGACGATTGGCTTCATAGCGCATATGGGAATCCTCAAACAGGCCTAGTACGTTGGTCCCGGAATTACTGCTGAGGCTGTTAAAGCCAGCCTGATCCATGACATAGTGCCCCCCTTGCTGAACCCATTCCTGAATCAGATTGCGGTCGTCATCCCGATTGCCTTTGTTGGCAGTTTCAGCAAAACCGAACAGGGAAACCGGATCCGCGCTGTAAAAGCCGCTGCGGCCACCGCCAAAGGCGACATCAATACCATCTATGACGGGAACAGGGTTGCCACTATTAACCTTGTTTTGCAGGCGTATTTTAAAGTCCACTAACTGACTGGCGATATCGGTACAGCCCAGGGCTTTAGCCTCATCAGGCAGATTGCGGCTGCTTTCCCAGTTACGATCAGGGGAATTGGCATAGGTGGCTGCCGGAGTCGCGTGAGTGAGGCGTGCTGTTGAAACGATGCCGGTTGCCTTGCCGGCAATTTCTGCCATTTCCAGCGCTGATATCAGTGTTGCCCCCTGCGTCTCGAGGTAGCTTTGGCAGGAGCCTCTCAAGGGGCGGCCATCAATGCCAATGACGCCGGAACGGGTTTTTACGCCACCCATGATAGCGGTCATAGTGCCAGCGGAATCAGGGACCTGGGCATCTGTATTATAGGTTTTAACCAGGCCAACCCATGGAAAGTGTTCGAAACTCAGGGCATATTCCTCGCCGCTGAGACCCTGTTGCTGGCCGGCATAGATACGGGCAGCAGTCACCGTTGAAGGACCCATGCCGTCGCCGAGAAAAAGAATGATGTTTTTTGCCGCTCCGGGGGTATTCACATAGGCCCGGCGACTGGCCTGCTCAACACTGCTTTGGCCATTATCGTACCAGTTATTGCCGTTGCTGAAGATTTGCGCATAAAGGCTGGAAGGAAGTATGGTCAGACCGCAGAAAAAAGTGAGAATAAATCGAACAGATGCGAGTGAAAGTGGCTTGAGCACTGGAATATTCCTTCTGAATTTTTTATTACGGGCATTATAGTTAGCATTGCCTGATATTTATATTAAGAAAACAGTGCCAAGCCTTTATACTGGTAACCGTTACCCAATGTGTTGGATGCCTGCCTCTGACAGGAGTTTGCAGTGAATTATCCTGTTTATTTACTAGCGATTAATTATCAGCTATTGAGTTTCATTATCTTATGAACCTGGATTCACCTTATTTTGCCGTTGTAGACCTGGGCTCAAACAGTTTCCATATGCTTATTGCCAGGCTTCATGATGGCAAGATAGAGATTGTCGACAGGGAAAAAGAAATGGTCCAGCTTGCCAGAGGGATCAAGTCGGATGGGCATTTGTCTGTGGATGCCCAGACCCGTGCTCTTGATTGCCTGAAGCGTTTTGCAGAAAGGTTGCGCGATATACCCGCTGAACAAATCAGGGCCGTGGGGACTAAATCGCTACGCAGTGCCAAGCAGTCCTCTGTATTTATTCGCAAGGCAGAAAAGATTCTCGGTACCTCCATCCAGATTATTTCCGGTTACGAAGAGGCACGTCTGGTCTATGTAGGTCTGTCTCACTCCATACTGAATGATCAAAATCATCGTCTGGTAGTGGATATCGGGGGTGGCAGCACGGAATTCATTATTGGTAAGGATTTTGAGCCAATAATTATGGAAAGCCTTAGCCTGGGCTGTGTAACATCGACAGGGCGCTGGGTGAAAAAACCTGCAAAACCGAGCAAAAAAGAACTGGAAAAAGTGTATCTGGCGGCCTGTACGGAAATCGAAGGAATCAGGCAGGTTTATCTGCGTATGGGCTGGCGGATTGTTTATGGAACATCCGGGACTGCCAGAGCGATTGCTGATCTCACTGCGGAAAAAGATGGAGGGGCTGTCATCAGTAAAACCTCACTGAACTGGCTGGCAGAAGAGATACTGACCAATAAAAGTATTCTTGCGAGTGTACCTTCGCCACGCTCTTCAGTACTGCCAGCAGGTATTGCGATTCTCAGAGCCGTATTTGATCAGCTTAAAATTGATGTGATGCATGTGGGCGATTATGCGCTTAAGGAAGGTCTGCTTTACGACACTATTGGCCGCCTTAGTGATCAGGATTCTCGAACCCGAACGGTCAAGAAACTGCTGGAACAGTACAAGGTCGATATAGATCAGGCTACCAGGGTTTCTGATACTGCTCTGGCATTGTGGAAGCAAATAGATGGTCCATTGTTACCCGGTGTGTCGCGCTCCAAGATTCTGCGCTGGGCTGCACAACTGCATGAAATCGGGCTCAGTATTTCACATTCCAGTCATCATCATCATGGCTATTATCTGCTGCGTCACGGAGATATTGCGGGTTTTGGCCGTTACGAACAATATATTCTGGCAAACCTTGTCCGCTCCCATCGTAAAGGTCTATACATGGATAAATTTGGCGATATGGATGAGACCGCTATAGCCGCGTTTATCCCCTTACTGGTTTGCTTACGCCTGGCGACAGTTCTGCACAGACGGCGTGAAGATATTGCGCAAAAAGAACTACCCGCGCTAAGCGTTTCCGCGAATACCTATATTCTGAAATTTCCCCGAGGCTGGCTCCATAAGCATCCGCTCACGCTGGCCAGTCTGGGAGTCGAACGCGAGCAGTATGATCGCATTGGGGTAGGGCTGGAATTTCGTTAAAAAAGAGACAGGAGACAAGAGACAAGAGACAAGAGGCAAGCAACCATTCTTTCAGGCTTCGATGGTTTTCTGTAGGTCGGATAAGGACCGCAGGGACGCATCTGACAAGGCGACCAACAGGTCGCCTTTTTTGTGACTTGTGACTTGTGACTTGTGACTTGTGACTTGTGACTTGTGACTTGTGACTTGTGACTTGTAACTGCCTTTACTCATTTTCGGTTTTCACTTCCAGTGACAGAAAGCCCTGCATATCGAAACTCACCGACATTTCAATTGGCCGGCAACATACCTGGCAATCTTCTATGTATTCCTGCCCCTGCTCGGAGTCATCGACAAGTACTGTTATGGATTCATTACAGTATGGACAAAGGATGGACTGTTCCAGTAACTCGGGCATTTTTTTGTCAGTTATTATCGCTGTAGTAAAAGCGAATGAAGTAAATATGCAGACCGGTGCCATGCTGTGCTGTTTTTAACAAATCTTCCACGGCGGAGAAACCGGATTCGTTTGCCATGGTTTCGGAAATATCATTAAAGCCGATTTCGCGAATGGACGTCACGATGACTTCCCCCGGATCGAGCCGATAATGACCACCACTCATTACCTGCGGCGTTTTCCAGAACCTCACAGAACTGGTGATCTCTCCATTTTTAACTCTGTCTTGCAGGGATTTTGAAAATTGCATGCTGACTTGGTTCTTTGGAATAATCTGTTGTTGAGCGGCAAAG
>JAHEHN010000029.1 GCA_024644515.1 Gammaproteobacteria bacterium | reverse complement strand
GGCAACTTGAAGGACAGCAAGAGGAAACTGAAAACTTAAGAACAGCAGTTAAAAAACTGGCAAGGATGCTTTCTGTTCAACGGGATGCTGATGTGCTGTATTCCTTATTACAGAACATGACCAGCGAAGCTGATGACGCCGAGCTGCTCGCCTTGATGACTGAGTTGAAGCAGAAACTGCAAGACAAGCGACTGCCACCATCAGAACTGAAGCACGTACTGGGTTTAACCAGAGACATTAAAAAGAAAACGCACAAACTTCTTGGCAAGGAACCGGCGGAAAATGATATCAAGCCGATTCTGAAACTACGCTTGTCAGAATTATGCGAAAAAGGCGAGGAAATCCTTTCTTCAGAAATAACAGATTGGGAGGAGCTGCATGACTGGCGCAAACAAATAAAAAGATTAATGTATCAGCACAAGATGATCAGAAACCAGACGCCGGCAGAACTGAAAATAATTGAAATCCTTGACAGCCTCGGTGATGAACTGGGCAAAATAAACGATCAGAAAATTCTGGAAAATTTTTTACATCAACAACAGCTACTTTGTACTCGAGCCTACACTCACCAGCTATATCAAAAATTGTATAGCCTGATAAGTGATTACCGGCAGCAACACCTCAGCACTTGTCGAAACCTGTTACTCAACCTTATGCAGCTCAAATAAGTTTCTCCTTCATAAATGAGATGCAGGTTCTTTTTTAATTAGTTGTAATTCTGGTTTTGCTTAATCATTTTCCAGGTTTATTTCTAACACCTTGATCCCGTCGCTTTCCACGCGCCATTTTATATTCAGCTCATACAAGCTCATGCCATATTGTTTTTCATCAGGTTGTTTGTGCCGCCATGCAGGTCTGGGGTCCTGAATCAAAACAGAGATGATCAGTTCCCGTAATCGGGGATATTTCTCTTCAAAATCATCAAGCTGACGTTCAGCGCTGTCAGAAAATTCTACTTTTTCAATTTTAGTCGGAGCTTCTTCTGCATAACCTGCCCTGGCCTGCGGAATACTGTCGGCATAGGGAATATAGGGTTTTATATCGAGTATCGGCGTTTGATCCAGCAGATCTATACTGCCTACCCGTAATAAAAGTTCCTTGCCTTGCTGCTGCCAGCCAAGATTCTCAACCACTGATAAACCGATACCGTTAGGACGAAAAGTTGAGCGGGTTGCAAATACTCCAACCTTTTCCTTACCGCCCAGTCGCGGTGGTTGTACTGTAGGAGTCCAGCCTTTTTCCACGGTTTCATGAAAACGAAAAAGCAGCCACAGGTGACTAAACTCACCCAGTTTGCGCAGACAGTTCACATCCGCATAATCTGCTTCAAAAATAATTTCGCCTAGTGCAGCCTTCACCAGTCCCGGCTGCCGCGGAATGGCAAATTTCTGTTTATAAGGAGATTTTATGTAAGCAATGGGAGAGATTTCCATATTGCAGATAGTGGCTTCTGGCGGGTCAAGATGCAAGAGACAAGTCACAAGTCACAAAAAAGGCGACTAAATTAGTCGCCTTGTCGGATGCGTCCCTGCGGTCCTTATCCGACCTACAAAAAACCCTTGAAGCCGCGCAGCGACATAGCCAGGGCAGTAAATATCAGCGGTTTTACTGCCCCGCTCCCCTATACAGAAGTCGAGCTCCTGATGCGTGACCTTCGGCTGGGACCTTTTGCCAGTTTGGGTGAGCTGACGCTGCGACAATATTTAAATAATAATATCTATACCGTGACGCTGGCACTCGTTGTGGTCATCATTCTAATCAGTGCAGGTTTACTGAGCAGCTTGAGTCTGAGTCAAAAATTTCGCAGTTCAGAAAACTATCGCAAGAGTATTTTTGAAGGTTCCCATATCCCCATGGTTATTGTTGATCAGAGTCAGCAGGCTTTTCTGGATATGAATATCGCAGCCGTGAAGCAGTACGGGTATCAAAGCAAAGAGGAATTGATAGGCAAACCCCTGATAGAGCTCTCTGCAAAAGAGCAGGACATCGGCGGAAGCATCGCAGATGCCTTTAAGGAAAATACAAACAAAGCAATGGCGACAGGACGGACAACATTTGAGTGGTGGCATATCAGGCCAAACGGAGAAAAATGGCTGGGTAAAATACATTTAATGGCTTTCGAATCCGAGGATGGATTACTACTTCAGTCAACCGTAGAGGACATCACTGCACAAAAAAAACGCGAGGAAGAACGAGCCCAACTGGAACAACAGCTGGAATTAAGTCAGCGCATGGAATCTATAGGGCGGCTGGCCGGTGGTATTGCTCATGATTTTAATAATCTACTCACCTTCATAAATGGCTACAGTGAAGTACTTCTGGGAGATCATAGCAAACATGAAGCTGATGCCAGAATCCTTGAGCAAATCAAAAAGGCCGGTAATCGAGCAGCAGAATTAACCCAGAGTCTGCTCACTTTCAGCCGTCGACAGGCGGTGCGTCAAGTCCCCGTCACGATAGGGATGCTGGTGGAAGATTCAGCAGAGATGATCAGGAGTGTTCTGGGAGAAAACATTGTTCTGGAGCTCGAACTGGAAGACTCCAACAAGAAAGTCTTTGCCGATCCCGGGCAATTGCAGCAGGTCTTGCTGAATCTTGTCGTGAACGCAAA
This sequence comes from Gammaproteobacteria bacterium, assembly GCA_024644515.1. Taxonomy (GTDB): domain Bacteria; phylum Pseudomonadota; class Gammaproteobacteria; order Pseudomonadales; family Pseudohongiellaceae; genus Eutrophocola. The sequence continues at coordinate 44,011 of JAHEHN010000029.1, read as the reverse complement.
AGATGCAATGCCTGATGGCGGCAAATTAACAATCATTTGTCGAGAGACTATCATTTCTCCCGAAGCAGCTATTCCTCTGAAAATTGAAACTGGTACCTATATTGAAATGGCAGTAAGTGATGATGGTATCGGTATGGACAGCAATATTAGCAAACATATTTTTGACCCGTTTTTCACTACCAAAGACACCGGAACCGGATTGGGGCTATCCACGGTATATGGGATTATTCAGCAATCAATGGGAGCAATTCGGGTTAACAGTGAAAAAGGTGGAGGGTCAACATTCACGGTATATTTGCCTGAAACAGATATAGAGGAGAAGAGCCAGGAAACTGAAGAGTTTTTTCTCACTCTGGAAAACAAATCCTATTCAATTATGGTCGTTGAAAATGAAAAGGAAATAAAAGAATACACCAGTTCAGTCCTGGAAAAAGCCGGTCATCGATTAATAACAGCTGCATCAGGAGTTGAGGCTCTTGATTTACTGGCCGAGCTTGATAAACCTGTTGATCTGCTGATAACCGATGTAATGATGAAGGGAATGAATGGAGGCGAACTGGCTGACTTGATCACCAAAAAATATCCGGGAATTCTTGTGCTATACATCTCAGGCTACCCAGAGGATGAGCTTGTCTTGCAAGGCATTCAACGCGGCACAGAATCATTTCTGGCCAAGCCTTTTTCACCGGTGCAATTACTGAACAGAATCAATCAGATAATGGGGAATCCGCTTATTACATGAGCCCGTTTAAACGCGCATGTAAAAAAGGCTTATTTTCACACTGACCATGGCGGCGATATTTTTTTTCTGCGCCCCATGATTCAGGGGAAATCAGCATAAAACCAACCGTTGATAATGCAAGCACAGGGGGGTTAAGCAAGCAAAGCAATGGATTTTTAGCTCCGGCTCAAGTATCCTTCGCGCCTTTCCCGTATCAGCTATCGTATGCCTGTGACAGCTAAAATTTGTTTTACAATGGACAATCTGGGTGATGCTGCTGACCTTGGTCGGGGCGTTATCAGTCAGCCCCGTGAGCCGGGGCAACGTCCAGCACTAGAAAAAGGCTTTCCCGCCCTTCTCGACCTCTATCGCCGCTATAACGTCCGTATTACCCACTTTATCGAAGGTTGGAGTGCCGAGGCTTACCCTGACAGAATTGAAAGCATATTAGATGATGGCCACAGCCTGGGCATGCATGGCTGGCAGCATGAATTGTGGACAGCGCTTGATTATGATCAGGCGCTTGAAATAGCCGCCCGTGCTACCGAAGCTATCGAGAGAGCCGGTTCACGTCCGCGTGCTTTCCGCGCCCCGGGAGGTAAACGCACCCGCTTTACCAGCGAAATTATTACTGATCTAGGCTATACCATTGATTCAAGCCTTTGCCCTTCAGGGCAGGATGGTGGCGAAATCTGCCAGCTCACTAAAACACTGTGGTCGGTACCCTGGGAATGGAAAGGTGTTGATGCCAGTCACTGGCTCTGGCAGAAAAAAGACAATGCTGCTGTCGAACAGGACTGGATGCAGGCTTTGGATACAGCGGCGACGGAAGACAAATACTTTCTCTTTATCTGGCATCCTCATGTCATGGGCATTGATGCAGATCGTCTCAAGGTGGGTGAGCGTATTCTCAAGCATGTCACATCCCACAACGACTTTGAAATTGTTACTCTGGAACAATTAATCAACGCTTCCCGGTCCAGCTAAAAGCCTCTGTATACAAAACCTTTCTTCTGAACGAGAATAGTCCAAACGACACTACAGGATTATTCACTTGTTCAGGCGCCAGCTAAAATATCTGCGACGATTGCTGTTGATGGCATTGATAGTTGTTATGGCCCTTTTGTCATCCGCCCCGTTTTATATTTACGACCGCTTTAATCAGGAAGTTCCGGTAGCCCGCCTGTCTTTCACCAAAACTGCAGATTTTAATCATATAGTCCAAATACAACAGGGTGATTTCTGTAATAACTCACAATTCACCATACTCGGTGATCAGTTTCAGCTGGATGCCGGCTTTGTAAAATGGAAAGGCCTGGGTGTCTTACTGGGATTCGAGCCCCGTTACCGACTGGATCGACTATCAGGCAGGTATAGCGACCTCAATGCCCAAAATAGCCTTGAAAGCATTTCCCATAATCTGGCCCCGGATGTACTGTTCGATTTTTTTGATGAAGCAGCCCCGCAGGGTAAACAGGGCTGGCTGGTAGATACCCGCTATGGATCCTCAGTCTATCTTGCTATCGACCCCTCATTCCAATACCAGGTCTTTGCTACTGAAGATGGACTGATAGCACGCTCGGAACCAGTCCAGGCGTTCAAACGGGAAAATGGAGAACTGCAGATAGATATTACCCAGGGCTGTGGCGGCAGTCCTTCAACTCTGGAAACGCTGAGCAAGTCATTGAACAGTCTGTTACTGACTGCACTTAAATAAATTACCGCTACAAGATAAAAATACAACCTGTCAATTTGTAGGCCGTGAAAATTTTCTATACTTCCCTGACGATGACATCTTCATTGGTTAGCAGGCGTTCTTTCTGCAGATCTTTCTGTTGCCGGGTTTCCTCTTCGCTGGTACTGGAACCTCCTACCCACTTGTCCATTACCAGGCAAGCCACCAGGTCACCGGCAACATTGACCGCTGTTCTGCACATATCCAGTATACGATCCACTCCCAACAACAGCGCTATACCTGAGGCAGGGATGCCCACCGTACCAAGTACCATGGCAAGAATTACGATACCGACTCCAGGAGTTGCTGGCGAACCAATACTGGCCCCTACTGCTACCACTACCAGTAACATTAATGCACTGGCACTCAGCTCTATGCCATAAACCTGCGCAAGAAAAATAGTCGCAACGCCCTGATACAGCGCCGTGCCATTCATATTGATGGTCGCACCGATGGGAATAACAAACTCGGCAATGGAAGGTCTGACATTGAGTTTGTCTTCGCGGTCACCTATGATGAGGTTGAGAAGAAATACGACACCCTGAAAGAAGCTATTCTGCTGAATGCCTCGTTTGGCAATCTGGATATCTCCCAGATGGATATCTTGCTGCAGTACGCCAATCAGGTAAAACGTGGATGCCGTCATACGTGGAAAGCCGCAAGACGACTGAATTCAGTCAGGGAATCACTCCAGCGTAATGCAGAAGGTGAAGTCATTGAATCGAAAGTCAGTGATCAGACCAATATTGAGCTGTTGAAGGATGCACAGCAAACGCTTGCAGATAACGAAGAAAGTCCAGTTACTGAAAGTGAAAGCTGAACTTTGCCAGCAAAGAAACATGATTATGCTTTTATGCATCATTGGCCTTCGCTAGAATGATGGCACATGATCGTCAAACCTGAACAACTCACTTCCCAACTGGCAAAACAATTGCCTGCACTTGTCTGGATCTCCGGTGATGAGACCCTGCTGGTGCAGGAAACTCTCGATAGCGTGCGGCACATTGCCAAAGAGCAAGGGTTTAGCGAACGCGAAGTACATGATGTCAGCGCCCAGTTTAACTGGGATATCCTGCTGGAATCTGCCAACAGCCTGTCCCTGTTTGCAGATCGCAAACTCATTGATCTGCGACTACATTCACCAAAACTGGATAACGAGGCAAAAAAGGCCTTACAGGCCTATGCCGAGAACCCCGGGGAGGATAATTTACTGCTGATTAGCAGCGGTAAAATTGATAAACCGGCCCTTTCCACAAAATGGTTCAAGGCTATCGAGTCCCAAGGTGTCGTGGTTCAGGTATGGCCGGTTAATGCCCAACAACTACCCGCTTGGGTAGCCCAACGAATAAAACGCGTCGGGCTCTCTGCCGATCAGGACAGTATCGATATTATCTGTCAGCGGGTGGAGGGCAATTTACTTGCTGCTGCCCAGGAAATTGACAAGCTGGCACTGCTGGCAGGTGACAGAATGCTGACCCGGGATTTTGTCGCCAGGGCTGTCGCTGACAGTTCACGCTTCAACGTTTTTGCCCTGGCTGATGCCAGCCTCGCCGGTCATGGCGGCAAGGCATTGAATATACTTAATCATTTACGCGCCGAAGGTGATGATCCCCTGAAAATACTGTTTTTTCTTATCCGTGAAATCAGGACCCTTTTACGTATGCAGGAAAAAATTAGCCAGGGACAGAATATTAATGGCGTTATGCAATCAGAAAGAGTTTGGCAAAACAGAATGCCCATTGTCGGCCATGCGCTTCGTAGTCACAGCATAAGCAGCCTGGAAAATATGTTGATCAAGGCGCGCAATGTCGATCAGTCGGTAAAAGGTTTGATGAATCTCAAACCCTGGGATGAATTGACCAGCATGATTCTCGATCTGACCGGTACTCACACGGCCATCGAGGCCGTCACGAATTAGCGCAGGCAAAATACCGCTGTTCGCGGGGGCGTTGCAGTCTGGGCAAGAAATTATTGGGAAAATCTAGAAGGTTGGCAAGGCGGCTAAAATACCACCATCAGCAAGGAAGCTGCTACCCGTTGAATAACTGGATTCATCACTGGCCAGAAACAACATCAGCCGGGCAATTTCATCCGCTTTGGCATAGCGCCCCATAGGTACCGAGGAGGCAATACTAGCCTGGAATTTTTCCGGAGCATCCGGCACCACGGCGTGATGAATAGCCTCCATCATCGGTGTTTCAACATAACCGGGATGAATGGCATTGACCCTGATGCCAAATTCAGCCAACTCCAGTGCCGCCCCTTTCATCATACCGACTAAAGCATGTTTACTGGTGGTATACGCTGTTGTGCCTGGCAATGCCGACAAGCCCTGAATGGAAGACGTCATGATGATGCTGCCGCCTTGCTGCTGCTTCATTAGCGGTATAACCGCACGCATTCCCAGCCAGACACCACGCATATTCACCGCCATCACCTGGTCAAACAACTCTACCGGATAGTCCTCCAGCGGCATGTTGGCCCCGGGTATGCCGGCATTAAGAACGGCTATATCAATACGATTAAACTTTCTTTGAATATGAGCGACGGTTTGCTCAATTTCTTGCTGGCTGGTGACATCTGTTTTTACTATGTTAAAACTGCCTTCTGCACTGGTCAGTTCCTCCATGCTTGCCCTGGCATCTTCCAACAGGTCTGCATCCCGATCAGCCATAATGACCGAGGCACCTTCCTGTAAAAAAAGTTTTGCCGCAGCCAAACCAATACCGCCAGCGGCACCGGTAATGAAAGCAACCTTGTTCAGTAATCTGCTCACCGGGGCTAGTCTGATAGTTTTGCCTGTTTATCAGCGTGGTAGCTGGAGCGCACCATGGGACCGCTGGCAACATGATGGAACCCCATCTTCTCGCCAATTTGCGCATATTCCTCAAATTCATCCGGGTGAACGAAGCGATCAACAGGCAAATGATCCCGTGATGGCTGCAGATACTGCCCGATAGTAACCATATTAATGTTGTGAGCGTACATATCTTCCATTACCTGCAGCACTTCTTCTCTGGTTTCACCCACGCCAACCATGATTCCTGATTTGGTCAGCACATCAGGGGCCATGTCTTTATATTTTTTCAGCAGATCAAGGGACCACTGATAATCTGAACCGGGTCGAACCTGTTTATACAGCCTGGGCACAGTTTCCAGATTGTGATTAAACACATCCGGGGTGGTACGCGACAGAATGTCGATTGCAATATCGCCCCTGCCACGAAAATCAGGCACTAATACCTCCACCTTGATACCCGGATTAAGACGACGGGTTTCCGCGATGCAGCGAGCAAAATGATCAGCACCCCCATCACGCAGGTCATCTCTGTCCACTGAGGTCACCACCACGTAAGTGAGCCCCATTTCTGCGATTGCCTCAGCAAGTTCCAGGGGTTCGTTTTCCATCAGGGCATTCGGCCGGCCATGGGCAACATCGCAAAACGGACAGCGGCGCGTGCAAATATCGCCCATAATCATGAAAGTAGCCGTACCACTGCTGAAACATTCCCCCAGGTTAGGACAGGAGGCTTCCTCGCATACCGAGCTGAGCTTGTGCTTACGCAGGGTCTGGCGGATCTTGTCCACTTTTTCATTATTGCCGAGAGTGACACGAATCCATTCCGGTTTGCGAGGCATTTCAACGGTCGGAATAATCTTTATTGGAATTCGCGCTACCTTGTCTGCACCACGGAGTTTTTCTCCCTGTACAACAGGTTTGATATTTTCTGTATTTGGCATAATAAGGCTACTGAGAAGTTAAAAGGTAAGAATTATAGCAGATTGTCTGACAGCACCTTAGTTAACCTGGCGCTGGTATCTGCCATGAGATCGGTCGGGTAATCCGTAACAAACTGGCGAATCTGGGTAACCCCGAGTCCGGGATAACCACAGGGGTTAATATAACTGAATGGCTCAAGATCCATATCAACATTCAGACTCAAGCCATGGTAGGAGCAGCCATTCTTGATTCTCAAGCCAAGCGCGGCAATCTTGTCATCCCCGACATAGACACCGGGTGCGCCCTTGCGGGTTGAAGCAGAAATGGAAAAATCAGCAAGCACGTCGATAATACTTTGCTCAATGATATCTACCAGTTGTCGAATGCCTTTCTTTCGTCGCTTTATATCAAGCAGCAGATAGGCAACCAGTTGTCCTGGCCCATGATAGGTCACCTGCCCACCCCTGTCGCTTTCAACCACGGGAATACCATGAGGATCGATAATATGTTCTTTCAGTCCAGCCTGACCAAGGGTGAAAACGGGACTGTGCTGGAGTAACCAGCACTCATCCTGTTGTCCGGGATTGCGATCAATCGTGAATGATTTCATGGCATTCCAGGTTTCTGAATAGTCAGCCAGACCCAGATCCCTGAATATCAGTTCTTCAACATGACTTGGTGCAAGAATGCTGGTCACATTACCCCTTAAAGAATGATGTTGCCCAACTTTGGTGGTTGAGGGTCAGTTTGACAATCTCTATATAAAAATCTAAATGACCATGGCAACACGGCCACTGGCCTTCAGATCGTCAAAGATGGCCTTAATCTGCTCCAGTGAGCGGGCCGTGATAATGACATTCACAGCCAGATATTTCCCATGCCGACTGGGTCGAAAATTGATGTCCTCTTCTGCAAGTTCCGGTGCATGTTGACGAATAATATCAATAATAGCGCTACTGAATTCATCGACATCAAGTCCCATGACCTTGATAGGATAACGGCAAGGATATTCTATTTTTGGAGATTCTTCCTGTTGCATGCTACGTATCTTATTTGCTCCTGAACGTTCAGCGTCCTGATATTTCTCTTCCTTAGCCAAACAGATTAAGGAAAAACAAATGCAGAAAGTCCATGATACGCTTGATAAAACTACCTCTTTCAATGACTTCCATAGCCACTACAGGGCCGTCATAAAAAACCTGATCATTCAGACTGATTTTAATATTACCCAGTACCTGCCCGGCGCTGATCGGCGCTTTCAGGGTTTCATCTATCACCAGCTCCCTGACCAGGTTATCTTCCTGACCGCGTGGAATTGTGACGTAAACCTCGTCGGTGATACCAATATCCACGGCATTGTTTTTACCGGACCAAACGCGCTCGGTGGAGAGAACTTCACTGTTTTCGAATAACTGCAGGGTCTGGTAGAAACGAAAGCCGTAGGTAAGCAGCTTCTGCGATTCAATGGCACGGGCATCAGTGCTATCAGTCCCCATTACCACGGCAATAAGACGCATATCGTCTCTTGTCGCTGATGCCACCAGACAATAACCCGCTTCATCAGTATGGCCGGTTTTGATGCCGTCTACATTACGGTCTCGAAACAGCAGACTGTTTCTGTTGGGCTGGCGTATTTCGTTAAAGGTAAATTCCCTCTCGGAATACATGGCGTAATGAGACGGAAAGTTTTCTATCAGTGCCTTCGACAGCAACGCCAGATCTCTTGCTGACATGGTATGTTGGGGCATGGGCAAACCCGATGCATTCAAAAAATAACTGTTATTCAATCCCAATAATTCCGCATGTTGATTCATCATGTCGGCAAATGCGGCTTCGCTGCCCGCAATATGTTCGGCGATGGCGACACTGGCATCATTTCCAGACTGAACAATCATGCCTCGTAGAAGGTCTTCCAGACGTACCTGAGTTCCTTCCTGGATAAACATCTTCGAGCCTTCCATTTGCCACGCCTTGACACTGACATGAACCTGGTCATCAAGAGAAACATTACCTTGAGTGACTTCATTGGCAGCAACATAGGAAGTCATAATTTTAGTGAGGCTGGCCGGTGGCAACGGAATGTCGGCATTTTCTTCAACCAGTATTTCACCGGTTTTGGCATCCATAAGAATATAGCTGGTTGCAGCTATCTGGGGAGCACGAGGAATGATTGACTGCTGGGCATCAACCTGTCCAACAAAAACACTCGCTAACAGTAATACCCCAAGGAACCTCCTGGAATTTACCGAAGTAATAGATGTGAAAAATGTTCGCAAACTCACCATTTCTGTCCTCATGAAAATTGTTTTCAGTTTCTGGTCAAAGGATTTAATCTCTGTTCTGGTTCAGTCTATTACATTGCAATTTGAAATTTGCAATCTGAGGTCTGTGATCTTATCTGGTAATTGTCTAATAATTGTCTGTCTAAAAAATGGCAACATTATGTTTATTGCCTGACCCTGAACGGCGTGCCCAGACCGGCATCAACAATTAATGTGATCAGTGCGCGCAGATCTATTGTCTCATTTAAGGGGCCAAGACGCACTCGATGCAACAGGTTTCCCGTCCCGCCATCACTATCGCTACGAATAAATACCGGCAGCGAGGTGAGTAGTTTTACCCTTTTCATCAGTTCTATAGCGCTATTTTCGTTGCTAAATGCCGCTACCTGGAGAAAATCCAGTCCAGCCCCCTGCTCAATGCGGTTTCGTTCCTGCAGCACCAGTTCCTGGGTTGCCTGCGCATCAGGACCACTTTCTGACGAGGCGCTCTGTTGTGTAAAGCGGGGAGATTCAGCAGGCGAATCAGGTAACAATGCCTTTACCCTGACTCGGGCAGTACCGTTAGCTGCATAATCCAGACTGGCAGCCGCGGCATAGGATAGGTCGACGATTCTGTCATCATGAAAGGGGCCCCTGTCATTAACCCTGACCACCACACTTTTGCCATTGTCCAGATTGGTAACCTCGAGAAAACTGGGGATGGGTAGCGATTTATGGGCCGCGGTCAGAGTGAACATGTCATAGATCTCACCATTGGAAGTCAGGTGACCATGAAATTTTCGGCCATACCAGGAAGCCATTCCAGTTTCCTCATAGCCTTCCTCTGAATCCATTACATAATAAGTCATCCCGTTAACTGTATAGGGGCTTTTGTTTCCAGCAATGGTTCGAGTCACAGGTTCAGGAATAACGGGTGGCACTGCCGAGAGGTCAATAGGCTCAAGAACCGGGCTGTCATCAGCCATTTCATAACGGCCTGAACCAGTTTTTTGAGGGGTAGTTGGACTTACACAAGCTGCCAGAGTGGCAGCCAGGGCGATAATCAGGAATCTGGTCAAGCTAGACCAAAAAGACACTTGAATATTCACTCCTCAGCAGAGTCTTGGTTTCATCAAAATAGCGCAAATTATACCTTATTCAGGGAATAAGGGTCTTGTTATGTGTATGAATAGACATCAGAATGCCAAAGCCTACCATCAGGGTCAGGATTGAAGTGCCCCCCAGACTAACCATGGGCAAAGGCACACCTACAACAGGCAAAATTCCACTCACCATACCTATATTAACGAATACATAGACAAAAAAAGTAAGAATGATACTGCCTGCCAATAAACGGCTGTAAGTATCCTGGGCAGTTGCCGCGATATAAAGTCCGCGTCCGATAATAGCGATATACAACAGAAGCAGGAACAGCATTCCCAGCAAGCCAAATTCCTCCGCCAGTACCGCTACTATAAAGTCAGTTTGCCCTTCCGGAAGAAAGTCCAGACGCGATTGCACACCGTTTAGCCAGCCCTTGCCAAAGACACCGCCAGATCCAATTGCTGTTTGTGACTGGATAATATTCCATCCGGTACCCAGCGGGTCACTTTGCGGATCAAACAGGGTTTTCACTCGCTGCTTCTGATAATCGGACATATAAAATATCCATAGTGCTGGACTGGAGAGGATGGCCACGCCCAGAAAAGAAAAAACCAATTTCCAGTTAATACCTGCCAGCAAAATAACAAAAAGGCCTGATACGGCTATCAGCAAGGCAGTCCCAAGATCTGGCTGAATAGCAATGAGAGCTGTAGGCAGCATGATTATTGCCAAGGCCCAAAAAATATGTTTAAGACGCGGGGGTATTGCTCGCTTGGAAAAGTAACCGGCAACACAAAGCGGCAAGACTACTTTCATGATTTCAGAGGGCTGAAAGCGGGGGAGTAATGGCAAATCAATCCAGCGCCTGGCACCGCCACCGATACTGCCATAGAAAATGACAGCCACAAGCAAGGCCATTCCCCCCAGATACATCCAGGGCGCCCAACGCCTGAGAATTCTGACCTCCAGCTGGGCCATAAACAGCATTGCGCCCAAAGAAACAATAATAAAGGTTATCTGGCGCCCCATCATCGACATGTTGCCATCTGTCGCGCTGTACAGCACCATCAAACCAAAACCGAGTAATATCAGAAGGGCAACCAATAAAGGAAAATCGATATGCAGATATTTCCAGACACTCTTGCGGCGCCCAAGGTCTTTACCGATATAGCCCATATGCCTGATAAAATCCTGACTACTCAAACTTTCTCCATCACGATTTGATAGCTACTGATTGACGCTGACAAGATTCACATTTTCTTCCGCAAGCGAGTCCGTTGTGTCGCTTGCTGAACCAACGACAGACTCTTTAACCGGCATTGCTGATTCAGCCCCTTCATCCTCTTCTGAAATTTGCGGATAAATAAATTCCGCTTTCAATTCACCCTGCTCATCAAGAAGGTAGGCATCAAGAACATTTCTGGCAATAGGGCCAGCAACAGAGCTGCCAGCCTCGCCATGTTCGACAAAAACCGCCAGGGCAATTTTGGGATTATCAACCGGTGCAAAAGAAATAAACCATGCATGTTCCCGGTATTTTTCCGGTACCTCATCGGCTCTGTCGTAATTTTCCAGAATAGCAATAACCTGGGCTGTACCGGATTTACCGGCCATGCGGTATTTCAAAGGTTCTGCGGCTGCAATATAGGGATAGGCAGAACCATAGGTTCTGTATTCACCGCCATATCCCCTGCTAACAACCATCTCCATGGATTCGGCTATAAAGTCCCAGTAATCCGGATTATTAATTTCTATATCCGGAAGAAAAGTGGACTCTATGACCGGTGAGGAGTCCGTGCCGATTTGCCTCATCACTGCAGGGCGATGCCATTTTCCTTTATTGGACATAAGCATGGTTGCCGTCGCCAGTTGTAACGGGGTTGCTTCTGTATAACCCTGTCCGACATAGGAGTTAATTGTTTCTCCGGGATACCAGGGCTCACCAATGGCATTCAATTTCCATTCCCGTGAAGGCAAGGTACCGGTGCTGGCCTGTGGCAAATCCAGGCTGACATTTCGCCCAAAACCAAAACGGAAAAGGAAGTCATGCATCTGGTCAATACCCATGTCCATGGCAAGATCCCAGAAATACACATTACATGACTGATAGATTGCTCTTTGCATATCAACTGTGCCATGACCGGTCTTATTCGACCACCAGGTCCAGTCGTAGTGTTTATGATTACCCAATTGATAGTAGCCGGGGTCATCTACAGTATCCTCCGGAGTACGATAGCCTTCATTCAGCGCTGCAAGACTGATAAAAGGTTTTACTGTGGAGCCCGGCGCATATTTGGCCAGTGCGCGGTTAAATAAGGGCGAATTTACCGGATCATTAAGAGAGGCATAATCTTTTCGACTGATTCCCTGTACAAAAAGATTCGGGTCATACGCAGGTTTACTCACCAAAGCTAAAATACCACCGGTCTCAGGATCAATTGCCACTACTGCGCCACGATAGTCACCCAACGCTTCTACTGCGGCTTTTTGTATATTACTGTCAAGGTTCAACACAATATCCTGACCAGGAACCGGATCAGTTCTGTCCAGAACGCTCATGATCTGACCGCGGGCATTTTTTTCGACGGTTTGATAACCTACCTGGCCATGGAGAATATCTTCATAAAACTTCTCAATTCCCTGCTTGCCTATCTGATGGGTACCACTGTAATTGACAGGATCAACTGCTTTTAATTCGTCTTCTGTAATGCTGCCCAGATAGCCAACTGAGTGAGCAAAAATTTCGCCTTCCGGATAATGCCGCACAAGTTGAGCCTCTACGCTGACACCTGGCAAGCGAAACTGATTCACAGAAATTCTGGCAATCTCTTCTTCACTTAGATTAAAACGAACTGGAACAGAGGAGTGAGGAATACTTCGACTTCGCAAGCGACCACGTAACTTTTCCCTGTCTTCTTCTGTCAGAGAGATAAGAGATTCAATTACATCAACCACCTTATCAACATCACCAGCATGTTCCCGAACGAGGGTAAGCGTAAAACTGGGCACGTTTTCTGCCAGCAAGGTACCATTTCTATCGTAAATTAACCCCCTTGTAGGAACGATGGGCTGAACATGAATTCGATAATTATCAGACTTGGTTGAATAATAATCGTGCTGATTGACCTGAAGGAAGAATAGTCGGGCAATCAAGGCAAGGATTAACAAGAATGCGATTACGCCGCCGACGATGATTCTCGACAAAACTATTTGCCGTTCGAGTTGGTGATCCTGTATTGTGATTTTTTCAGTCATTACTGATATCACGTAAGTCCACTTTGGTGTACTGCCTGTATTTAACTACCTGAGTTTATACTATCTGGATTTATAGTATCCGTAGTTCTTCTTTATTTACCGATACTGATCGGTGAATCCAGCAGACTTTTGTTTTTAGCCAGTTTCAGCTATTCCCGATGGTAGGGATGCCCTGCCAAAACACTCCAGACCCTGTAAATCTGCTCTGCTACCACGATTCTAACAATAGTATGCGGCATTGTTAAAGCAGAGAGTGACCATGCTTCCTGAGCTGACTCAAGGCATTTCTCTGAAAGTCCATCCGGACCACCCACCAGTAATGCCAGATCCTGACCAATATCCTTTAATGCACCAATTTTATTGGCCATCATCTGGGTTGCCAGAGACTTCCCTTTTACATCCAGCGCTACCAGATAATCACCCGGCGCAACGGCATTTAATAGTGCTTTTCCCTCGGCTTCACAAAGTTTTGCTATATCTGAGTTGGCTTTGGATCTTTTCGCCAGGGGAATCTCGGTGATGATTAACTGAAAGTTTCCTGGCAGACGTTTTTGATACTCATTGACTGCCGTTTCAACCCAGGTCGGCATTTTTGTTCCAACTGCAATGAGCTTTATTTTCATATTCAGGGCGTATAGGGAAAAGTAACGTTTCTGGCGTCACAAAACTTTATTTTTTATCGGAAGGCTTCATATCCCAGAGCGATTCAAGGTCATACATTTTTCGAATATCTTCTGTCATTACATGAACCAGAACATCACCCAGGTCCAGTAAAACCCATTCACCCTGATTCTGACCTTCCATACCATAGACCGGACTACCACTGTCTTTGACTTTTTTCGCAACATCTTCAGCCAGGGATCTGACATGCCTTGATGATGTCCCGGTAACTACAACCATATAATCGGTAATGGTCGTAATATCAGTAACATGTAAACAGGTCACTTCCCTGCCTTTCATATCGTCAAGAGTATTAATAACAATATCTTTGAGGTTTTCAGCGTTCAAATGTCAGCCTCCCGGGCATATAACTTGTGAGTATCTATATAATGAGCAACTTTTTCTGGCACCAACTCCGCCACACTTTTTTGACTAAAGATGGCCTGCCTTACCATTGATGAGGAAATATCCAGCAAGTCATATTCTGTAACCAGAATTTTTCCATTTTCTGTCTGTTTCAATTTTTCTACTGATGGCACTATTCGTTTTTTTAATTCACTCTCTAATTCTTTAACAGGATTAAGCTGATAGCCAGGTCTTGCAGCAACAATAATGTGAGTTAACAAAAATATGTCGTGCCATCGATGCCAGGTATGAAAATTATTGAAAGCGTCCTGACCCATAATGAAGAAAAGCCTTGCATCGGGCTGCTCCTGTTTTATTTTTTGCAAACTTGTCAGGGTAAAGGAAGGGTCATTGCTGTTAAGTTCACGATCATCTATTCCAATATCCGGATAACTTTCAACCGCCAATCTCAGCATAGCCAGGCGATTTTGCGCAGAAGCAAACACCCCACCCCGATGGACCGGGTTGCCACACGGTAGCAGTCGGATTGCATCAAGTTGTAAATTCTCAAGGGAGGTGAGTGCTATTTTAAGGTGCCCCTGGTGGACAGGATCAAACATCCCACCCATCAAGCCTAGATCCAGCGCTGACGCAGTACTTTCATTCACTGCAAGTTCTATTTCTCAAGGACATGACCATCACCCAGCACAACATATTTTTGTGAAGTGAGACCTTCGAGCCCCACTGGTCCACGCGCATGAATTTTGTCTGTAGAAATACCTATTTCTGCGCCCAACCCATACTGGAAACCATCAGCGAAACGCGTTGATGCATTAATCATCACTGAACTGGAATCTACTTCCCTGAGGAAACGCCGACCGCGGCTATAATCTTCCGTAACAATCGTATCCGTATGCTGGGAGCTATAGGTATTGATATGGTCAATGGCTTCATCAATACCGGAAACGACACGAATTGAAAGCACCGGAGCAAGGTATTCTGTGCTCCAGTCTTCTTCACTGGCTTCCTTCGCGCTTACCATTAATACACAGGTCTTTTTACAACCGCGTATCTCCACATCGAAATCACTGTAGACCTGCTCAAGTTGCGGCAGCACCTCCGCAGACATGGACTCAGCAACCAGAAGTGTTTCCATTGCATTACAGACACCATAGCGGTTGGTCTTTGAATTAAGTGCGATATTTACCGCCTTCGTGATATCTGCCCCATCATCAATATAAACATGACAGATTCCATCCAGATGTTTGATCACAGGCACCTTTGCCTCATTACTTATTCTTTCAATCAGACCTTTACCACCCCGGGGAACAATGACATCAACGTATTCAGGCATGGTAATCAGCTCACCAACAGCGGAGCGATCTGTAGTCCCAACCACCTGCACAGCAGCTGCCGGCAATCCGGCTGTCTCAAGCCCCTGACGTATGCAGTCTGCAATGGCCTGGTTGGAATAAAATGCTTCCGAGCCGCCACGCAAAATGGTGGCATTGCCGGATTTCAAACATAAACTGGCGGCTTCGGCAGTCACATTGGGCCTGGATTCATAAATAATCCCGATCACTCCCAACGGAACTCGCATCCTGCCTACCTGAATGCCGCTAGGCATATAGCGCATCTCGCCTATTTCCCCAATAGGATCTGACAGGGCTGCAACCTGCCGTAAACCATCCAGCATATTCTCAATTCTCGCAGGCGTGAGCTCCAGGCGATCCAGCATGGCAGGATCCAGCCCTTTTTTAGTGCCGGCTTCCAGATCCCTGGCATTGGCACTGGCAAGCTTGTCATGGGTTGAGTCAATGGCGTCCATAGCTGCAAGCAGGGCTGCATTTTTAACAGCCGTGTCTGCTGCTGCCATAACACGGGAAGCCGCTCGAGCATTCTTTCCGAGTTCCTGCATTTGCAGTGGGACGATGTTTTTCGCCTCAGTCATACTTAACCTGATCATGTTTTAAAAAAAACGAATTATACCCCAGAATGAACATTGAGGCATTCAGGGAAACATATTCTCAAGTACTCCCCGATCGCCACTTACCAGCTGCTCCTTGGAATTTCGCGACAATTTCTTGATCCGCGCTTCAAGTACAGACGCTTCACTGCGATTTTTGACAGCGGTATGCCAGACAAGCTCCAGAGGGCCTTTACCACGCAGACTTTTTGCCCCTTTTTTTCTTTTAACACCCTTCGCCCCTTTTGCCCCGGCACCGATTCCGGCATGCTCATCCAGGCGCCGCGACACATCAGTCGTAATCCCGGTGTACAGGGCGCCGCCAGCCGTGCGCAATATGTAGACAAACCAGTCAGAATTCATGGCCAAACCAGTGTTGGTATTTCCCCTCATTATCTCATAGACAAAGGTTTTAACTGGAAATTTTGACGATTTCCCTGTATAAATCCGCCCCTAAATTTTCCGGGGGGGCAAGCCCGGCATTCAAGTCAATAACACCTCAAGGGAAGACCATCAAATGCTCAAGATTCAGACATTCAATCAGATTTCTGACAAGGGGCTCGCACGTTTTCCCAAAAAGGATTACCTTGTATCTCCCGATGTAGAAAATGCTGATGCCTTACTTGTACGCAGTCAAAAACTGTCTGCTGAAAATATAAATCCCAACCTGAAGGCCGTGGCACGGGCCGGTGCCGGTGTCAACAATATCCCTGTCGATAGTTATACCAGGGAAGGCATCGTAGTTTTTAATACTCCGGGTGCCAACGCCAATGCAGTCAAAGAACTGATGCTTTGTGGCCTGCTTTTGTCTTCTCGAGGAATTATTGAAGGCATTAACTGGGTAAACAGTCTTTCTCATGAACTGGATGCGGCAGAAATGTCGAAGCTGGTAGAAGCTGAGAAGAAAAAATACAAGGGCATGGAACTGAAAGGAAAAACCCTTGGAATTGTTGGACTGGGTGCTATTGGCGCAATGGTGGCAGACACAGCAATCCAGATGGGTATGAAAGTCCTGGGATATGACCCGACAATTTCAGTAGATGCTGCATGGCGACTGGCTAACCAGATCGAAAAACAGGAGAATCTGACCTCCCTGATCTCCCGCTCGGACTATGTGACTTTGCATTTGCCTGTTCTGGAATCCACAAGAAATCTGATAGACAGAAAACTAATCAACTATTTCAAATCTGGGGCAGTACTATTGAACTTCTCCAGAGATGCGCTTGTTGACGAAGAAGCCCTGCTTGAAGCATTAAATAACGGCGGCCTGTCCAGCTACGTAACCGACTTCCCTACTCCCGGCCTATTAAAAAGTAAAAAAGCATTCCTGTTGCCTCATATTGGCGCCAGCACGGATGAAGCTGAAGAAAACTGCGCGATAATGGCTGTTGATCAACTGCGTAATTTTCTTGAAAACGGTACCATCAAAAATTCCATAAATTTTCCCTCGCTGACGCTGGAAAAATCCGAAGGCCATCGTATTGCCATAATCAATGAAAATGTTCCTCGTATGCTGGGGCAGATTTTATCCATTCTTGCCGACAAGAATATCAACGTAATTGATATGCTGAACAAGAGCCGCGATGAAATTGCCTATAATCTGATTGATATCGAATTAGAACCTTCAGAAGAAACCCTTAACGACATCCGGGCTATCCCGCATGTCATTAAGGTTTGGGCAATCTAAAGTTTATTTAGTCACGTAAATCACAAAAACAAAAAGATATTCATATTATGAGCAAGCAGGTTTATAACTTTGGTGCCGGTCCGGCAATTCTGCCTATTCCGGTCATGAAACAAATTCAGGAAGAGTTTCTGGACTACAAGGGCATGGGTGTTTCTGTGATTGAAATCTCTCATCGTTCCAAGGAATTCGAGGCAGTCCTTGATCGCTGTGATGAGTTGATCAGGGAGATATCCAACCTGCCTGACGATTACAGCATTCTTTATACCCATGGCGGCGCCCGGATGCAGTTTTCGGCAATCCCCATGAACCTGCTGCCATTAAAACCGGCACATAAAGCGGTATACAGTGAAACCGGTAATTTTTCCAAGCAGGCCAATGTTGAAGCAGCCCGCTATGGCAACATCGAGGTGGCTAGCAGTGGAGAGGATTGTAATTACAGCAAGCTACCCCCACTGAATCGCGATATGGTCTCTGACGATGCGTCCTATGCCTATATCACCAGCAATAACACCATTTATGGAACCCAATACAAAAGCTATCCACAGCTGGGCGATATTCCTCTGGTAGTTGATGCTACATCAGATATTTTTTCCCGTCCGGTGGACTTTACCGGCCTGGGCATCATGTTTGCCAGCTTGCAAAAGAACCTGGGACCGGCAGGGACGGCGCTTGTCCTCATTCGCAAAGATCTGATCGGCTATGCCATGGAGCTAACACCTTCATTGCTGGATTATTCTGTCTATGACAAGTCACACTCCCTGGCGAACACCAATAATACCTTTGCGATCTATACCACTTGTCTTGTCATGGAATGGCTGAAAAATGAAGGTGGCCTGGAGACCATGGCAGTGAAGAATCAAATGAAGGCCGATACCCTGTATCAGGTTATTGATAGCACTGATTTTTATAACGGCATCGCTGCCAGGGAAGACCGCTCCTTGATGAATGTGTCCTGGACTTTACCCAATGAAGATCTGACACAACGCTTTCTTGCAGAAGCACTTGAAAATGGGCTGTATGCACTGAAGGGACACAGGGCAGCAGGAGGTATTCGGGCGTCAATTTATAACGCCATGCCGATGGCCGGATGTAAACTACTGGCTGACTTTATGCAGGAATTCGAGCGCACTAACGGATAACTGGCGAGTAACTATCGAAGAGAGAACGAACAATAGACTCTTTCTGCGGACTGCTTGAAGCCACTATTTGCTGTAACGCTTTCTGTTTCTTTTTGCTGCTACGGTTTCTGTTGCTTTTACTTGTTTACTGTTGCTGCATGGCCAGTGAGATATTATGCTCAATGGTCGCACGCACTCTCTCGTTTGACTCATCCACCATCAAAAGTGCTGCCTGGTAGTCTGATAACGCTTCCGCTATTCGACCGCCTACAAATTTCGCTGTACCCCGGTTGTTCAAGGCTGACCATTTGCCTGGCTCAAATCCCATGGCTGAAGAACAGGCCGCTATAGCCTCTTCAACCCGCTGCAGGCTGGTCAACACCGTGCAGTAGGCATTCCAGGCATAATATCTTGGCAATGTTTCATGGCGCAGGCTTAAACGTTCCACTTCCTCAATATAGGACTCTGCTGAAAGCAGAGCCTCATTTTTTCGACCGCTCAATAGCATCTGTCGAATATTTTCTACCTCATCCGGGACCTCAAGCAGCAAAACCTCCGAAGGCTGCGCTTTGGAGTTTAAATGGGTGCCGGTTCGTGCTTGCTGGGCCTGAGAGGAATTAACAAACAGCAGGCAGGTAGCCAGTGACAGGAAAATACCAGTTATAAAACGAGTTTTCATATGCTTAAAATGCCCCCTTGTGCTCAGGTTTCTTTGCCTCAGTGAAGAGCAGCCCATCATCATACTTGTTCATTTTGTCTTGCTTGCCCAATTCCTTACTACCCTAACAGCCAATTCACCGATGAGTAACAACAAATGCTCCGCCAATTATATGCCCAGGATCTATTTAAAGCGCACCTGTATTCTAATAACAGGGAAAAATAATTTGCATTAATTCAAGTCAAAAGACCAGATTAAAAACTGAAATCATACTAAAGGAATAAAGAAAGGATTTTTAAAGAAATCTTTCAGTTAGAAACGGAAAGTTTTGGTGTATTTCAAAACAATTTCCGCATTATTGGAATTCAGATCGGCAAAGACGCCTTCCGCGTCGAAATTGTAATTAATTACCAGAAACAGGTCTTCTCCGGCCTGCGGATTCCAGCGCAGACGACTATTAATCCCTACCACATCGGAAAAATTGTCATACTGAATCAGGTTAATCCAGGACCATTTTGAATTAAAGGCGTAGTTCGCATTCGCCGATACCAGACGCACGTCAAAGGAACCCTGGGGAAGGGTAATATCCTGATAATTATAATTAAAACCAATGTTGATATGCTCATTCGGGGCCCAGTCTATATTGGCATTGACCTGCATGCGTTCACCATCGTAGTAATCGCCAATGTTAAAGCTTATTCCTGGTGAGAATTCCAGCTGATTGGATAGTCTTGCTTCCATATTGAAGCCGCTAAAGGTGTAGTTGCCTGCAGGAATAACGATGCCGGGCCTGATGGTGAAATCTCTGCGCAGCCCTTCCCTGTTACGAAATCCTCCAAAACCCACCTGATCGCCTCGGTGGGTATTGAAATTAAGCATACGCCAGAAAAAATTCTCACTTTGCATTTCCTTGGTATCAAGAAAACGGGTATGGCCAAAACGCATGAAAGTAAAAACATTTCGCAGCCATTTATGGCCTTTGAAGAAATAGCGTCCCGAACCACGAAAATCCAGATTGTCGACACCGGTACGATTGGCGAAACCCAGCGCTGGATTGAAGTCATCACCAAAATATTCATAGCCTATAGAACCGCCAAAACCATTGTTCTGGGTATCAAAATTAGCCCCAATACCAAAAGCCTTCTCATCACCGTCCAGACCTTGTGTATCGGATTGCTGATACCAGACATTACCTCTGAGGCTATGAGACTCGGAAAAACGGGTATTCTGATAACGAAAATCTACCCCGCCCAGCATGTTGTCAGTATCACTGGTGGGGTCACCATGGGTAAAGATAGCGCCCACACTGGATTCTGACAGCACATTTGCCGCTGCTCGACCGACAAAGACATTCTGGCTATCCAGGCCATCGAAATCCCCCTGCCTGGCACCCAGCCCACCGACATTCCAGCGACCCACCCGGCCAGTCAATTTGACACCCGCATTGATATCTACTGGTGTGCCCCTTCTGCTCAGGCCAATACGCCTGGAATAAAAAGGAATACCATTCTGGTTCAGACCGCCGAAACTAAAAATATCAAGATCCTGCAGAAAGAAGTCGCGCTTTTCAGGAAAAAATAGAGAAAAGCGGCTAAGGTTGACCTGACGATTATCAACTTCGGTGGCGGAAAAATCGGTATTAAACGTCATCGCCCCCGTGAGATTCGGAGTGATTTTATAAAAGACATTTAACGACGGGTCATAACGCTGGCCAGTAACATTACTTGTATAATTTTCGTTAGTCGCAGCAGTTATGGAAGGAATAATATCCAGCCCCTTGCCCTGTCGAATACCACGAATCCCCGATATCAAGCCCGTTGTAGTCGGGTTAATACGGCGATTAAATGATGACCAGGCCATATCTTCACGCTTGCGCGAAACCGTTCGCGCTATGGTGAATCCCCACTCCTCGGTATCGGGATCAAAATTCAGTGTGTTAAAAGGAATAGCGACTTCGGCTGTCCAGCCCTGCTCATCAATTTGCGACTCTACCTGCCAGATTCCAGTCCAGTCACGATTCAGATCATTGGGGTTTTCATAAATGCCTTCGCGTCGAATACCATTCGGGTTTACCTGGAAGTGGTAACCGGTTCTGCCGTTATTGAAGGTATCGAGAATGAACTCAAAGGAATCATCACTGCCCAGTCCACCACCTTGAATAAGTTGACGTGCAATGATCGCATCCGCATCACTGTCATTGAGCCTGGCAGCTACATAAAAGAACCGATCACTATAGGTAATATAAAAAACAGAACTTTCGGAGGGCTCACCATGATCTACAGGCTGGAACTGGTGTAAATCACTAATTACTGTTGCAGATTGCCAGATCGCATCGTCCAGTACGCCATCAATGACTGGTGCATCTGTGGTACGTGCGATTGAAATCCTTTTGCGCCCCTGGTCGGCATCAAGAGTCCCGGAAAACTCATTGCGGATGTCTGTACCAAATTCACTTTCCGGTAGCTGCGCGGATGCAAATGGCACAAAAAAAAGTGCCGTTACGAATAAGATATTTTTCGTATTCAAGTATTGCAGCATGAGCAAGATAAATGGCAGTTAGAGAGGTTGTGGGCGAGTATAGCGATGACTTCTGCTATGTAAAGCTATCAGTCGAGATTCGCATAAAAATCCCCTGAATATTCACAATTTTAGTTGTTTGAAAGCCGTCATGCGCCTTAACAAGGCACCCTGCACTATGATGAAACATCAATTAAATCATGATATTAGTGATACGCATTTGTTCCATTCACAGATCTGTTTATTCGAGAAAAGCTGGAATTGAAATAAATTGCTTGCGTCAATAACAACAAAAAGCAGGATCGGGACCAGCAACAAGACGTGATTGCTAAAAAGCAGACCCTGGTTGTTTAAGAAACTCTTGCTCTTCGGCGCTAGACTGCCTGCCAAGAATCTCGTTGCGATGGGGATAACGCCCGAAGCGGTCAATGATGACCTTGTGACGCTTTTCAAAATCAAGATTGAATTCCAGACCAGGACGAGAGAATAACCGGTGATTTCAAATAAACTGGTAGCGAGCGACACTGGAAAGATGAATGCCCGCTATTCCCCCGGCCGCCTTCAGGGCTGCCCAAGGCGCTTTAAAGTTTATCGGGCGGATCTTCACCATTAAAAAAGGCATTCAGATTATCCAGCACCCGCATTCCCATTGCCTCTCTGGCTTCTTCAGTGGCACTACCCAGATGAGGGAGTAACACAACGTTATCCAGATCAATCAGCTCCTGAGGAACTGTCGGTTCATTTTCATAAACATCCAGTCCTGCGCCAGCGATCAACTTTTTCCTAAGAAACTTGATCAATGCTTTCTCCTCCACAACATCGCCACGCGAGGTGTTGATGAGAAAGGATTCGGGCCGCATATACGCCAACGTTTTTTCATTGATCATATTCTTGGTTAACGGACTACTGGGACAATGCACAGCAACAAAGTCGGACTTGCTCATCAACCATGTCAGTTCAGCACAGTATTCAGCCTGCAGGCGTCTGGACTCATTCTCTGGTAAGGGCTTACGGTTGTGGTAAAGAATTTTCATGCCAAAACCAAAATGGGCTTTCTCAGCCATCGCCTGACCAATACGTCCCATTCCGACAATACCCAGGGTCTTGCCTGTTACCATTGATCCCATCAGATGTGTGGGATACCAGCCAGTCCATTCTCCTGCCCGTAATTGCCTTTCACCTTCTCCGGCCCTTCTGGCCAGCATTAACATCAGGGTCATGGCCAGATCCGCGGTCGCATCGGTCAGCACATCAGGCGTATTGGTCACAACCAGTCCCTTTTCTTTGGCGGCGTCCACAGCAATATGGTTATAACCAACACCATAGTTACCAATTATGCTGGCTTTAAAATCACCGGCAGCAAACAGACTCTCCGGCATACTATCGGTAACACAGGGACAAACTGCATCATATTCCTGTAGTGACTGTGCCAGCTGTTCCATGGACATCGCCTTGTCATCGGTATTCAGGGTGACATCGAAATTTGATGCCATCGCCTTTTCCACCTTTTCGGGCCAGCGTCTTGTAATTAATACCTTTGGCTTACTCAAAATCATACTCCAGTTGGGGGGGGGGAATCCGGGAACGGTTCATTCCGATAGAGAACGCAAGCATAGAAGAAATGAATGCACAGGGAAACCCATCCGGGCTTCCCCCTGGGTAAAACCCGTCAAACCAGTGAATACGATGGTTCCAGAGATGTTAATTTTTTTCTGTTAATGGTAATCTCACCACTATCTCGTAGTTAAAACAATAAATAACCACTTAACATTTCAGGGGAAAATTATGGACATCAGAAAGTTGCTGACAATTATTGGTATGTCAGTTCTTGTCACTTCTTGTGATTCCGGTGCTGTCAGCACGGAATCCAGTTTTGCCACAGACAGTGCCGCTCAGGCAGCTGCCGCGGGAATTTCCCACGGAGAATATGTTGCACGCCTGGGTAACTGCGTTGCCTGTCACAGTATTCCTGAAGGGGAGCCACTGGCCGGGGGTTTGAAAATGGCAGTGCCCATGCTGGGTAATCTGTACACCACCAATATCACCCCTGATCCTGAAACAGGTATCGGCGATTACAGTTTCGAGGAATTTGACCGTGCCATGCGCTTCGGTGTGAAAAAAGACGGCCAACGTATGTATCCAGCCATGCCTTATCCTTCCTATGCCAAAATGTCAGAACAGGACATGCGTGCCCTGTATGACTTTTTCATGACTGAAATTGAACCCGTCAATCAGCCAAACCAGGCTGCTGAAATTCCGGGATGGAAAGATAACGCACGTCTGGCAATGGGCATATGGAACCTGCTCACTATGGATGATGAGCCCTACGTAGCTGATAGCAACCAGAGTGATGAATGGAATCGTGGCGCCTATCTGGTTCAGGGTCTTGGACACTGTGGCGCTTGCCATACACCACGTGGCCTGTTGCAGCAGGAAAAAGGACTTGATGAAGGTGACTCTTCCTATCTCGCAGGTGCTCCGCTTGACCACTGGTCAGCTTCCAGCCTGAATGGCGATTTTAATAGCGGCCTTGGCCGCTGGACAGAAGAGGAAGTGGCTGAATTTCTCGGTACTGGCCATAACCGTTTCGGTACCGCTTTTGGCACCATGGTGGAAGTTGTAAACAACAGTACCCAGCACATGAGTGATGTGGATCTCATTGCCATGGCCGTTTACCTTAAATCCTTACCGCCGGTGGCTGAAGTCAATGCTACGCCATGGAATTATGAAGGTGGCACCACAGAAAATTTACTCGCTCTGGAATTCAATGCTCCTGGTTCACAGGATTACTATGAATATTGCTCCAACTGTCATGGTACCGACGGCATGGGTTACTACCCATATCAGCCGCCGCTGGCAGGCAATCCGGTCATAATGGATCCTGATCCCAGCTCACTCATCAACATCACGCTAAATGGCTCGCTGCGCGTTATTGCCGAGCAGGGCCCGGACGTGAACGACATGCCTTATTTCAGACAGTTACTGAGTGATGCGGAAATTGCGGACGTGCTAACCTATATTCGTTCCGCCTGGGGACATAAGGGCTCAGCAGTAAGCACTGCCCAGGTTACTGAAGTGCGAGAGGCTTCAGACCCAAGTCGTAATGATGATATCTTCACCTTACGCATGAAATAATTCTTCTCATTGAGAAAGGTATTGAAAAAGAGTCGGCTTGCCGGCTCTTTTTTTTCACAATAAATTATTCACCGGGTTCAGTTATTATTCATCCGGGTTGAACCACTATAGGCTCAAATAGCATCAGTTAAAAATAGTGCTGTAATGTTTGCTAAAAATTTTCTAAGGGAAACAGAGATGAAAAACCTTTGCCTGGACAGATACTCTTATAACTATTTATTATCCCTGCTAGTGGTGATGACCTGCTCATCTCCCCTGCTTGCACAAAACCAGTTCAACCTGAACGAACTGCAGGCAGGTCAATTAGTGTTGAATCTCAGCGCTACTGAACAACTCAGTGTTGACCAGGATACGCTGAATGTTTATATGCAATATTCTGCCCAGGGCAGAAATACCTCAGCGCTGCAGAACGAAGTTAATGAAGCCATGCGGCAGGCCCTTGAAATTCTGGAGGCTACAAATAACATCGAGCACTCCACCCAGCAGTACCATGTTTACAATATGCAGGGCAGAAACAATCAAACCCCAACCTGGCGTGCCCAGCAAAGTATTCAGATGAGTAGCATAAATACCGAAGCACTGCTTGTGGTGACGGCAAGACTGCAGCAACGGGGTTTGACGGTAAACTCCATGAATTACAGTTTATCCAGTGAAAAATACGAAGAAGTATCAGACTCGCTGATGAATGCCGCATTACAAAAGCTTCAGGCACGCGCCAACGAAGCTGCCAGCACTCTTAACAAGTCAACTTCAGCCCTGGTGGAAGTAAGTTTGAATGGCGGTAATAACCAGCTTTTCAGAGGAGCAAGGGCAAGTATGGCCATGGATTCCATGGAAAGCATGGCGGTACCGGTGGCCGAGCCAGGAACCACACAGGTTAGCCTGACCGTCAGCGCAAGAGCATTACTTTCACCCTGATCATGGCTGTGAACCCTGCTAATGACCTCTATTTGGCCGCCGGTGTCAGAGAGCTTGATCGCCTTGCCATCGAGGAACACCATATTCCCGGGTTTACCCTGATGAAACGCGCCGGCTATGCAGTTTTTTCCGCCTTGCTTGGGAAATGGCCTGCAACAAAACACATTATCTGTTTCTGTGGCAGTGGAAATAATGCCGGCGATGGCTATGTAGTTGCTAAGCTGGCTGCAGAAAAAGGAATTAACACGACGATTGTAGCGCTGGGTAATCCGGACAGGTTATCCGGTGATGCGCGCCTGGCCTATGACATGGCCGCGGAAAAAAGGGTCGATATTGTCTTATATGACAAGCTGGATTCCAGCACACTGTTTTCCGATTCAAAAAACCAGGGCGTTATTGTTGATGCCTTGCTGGGAACTGGCTTGACCGGGAATGTCAGAGGGGATTACCGGGATGCCATCGCACTGATAAACGCCTTACCTTTGCCAGTGGTGGCGGCAGACATTCCTTCCGGGCTATGCAGTGATAGCGGCAGGATTCTCGGAATTGCAGTGAAGGCGGAAATGATCGTGACGTTTATTGGCAGGAAACTGGGGCAAACTATTGAGCAGGGTCCTGCTATTTGCGGTGAACTGGTTTTTGATGATCTTGGTGTGCCCGGGGAGATATACTCCCATGTCGCCCCGGCCACGCCCTGATCAGATCGTTACAGTCCGTTGGTTTTCTGAAAGAATGGATTGCCTTCATCGTCAACCATATCCAGCAGGAATTTGTTATTTTCCTGGCAAACATAGTCCTGAAGTTCCTGGTCATCATTCCAGTTGATATTCCACTGCACTGTCCATGGTTCGGTGTAGGCCCCTGGATCATCAATTACAGCAACATAATGCAGGACTTCCTTGAAGGGCCGGGTTATGTATTCAATTGTGTGTAACTGCTCTGTGTGCATATGCCCGTTGTAATCTATCCAGGTTTTTTCGTTATAACCGATAGTATCAACCACCAGCGTATCACCCTCCCAATGGCCAACAGAATGGCCGAAATAGGTTGGGTTCAATTCTTCCAGTGGCGGATGTTCGCGACCATCCATATGAATTTCTCGCCACACATGCCCGCCACCTTCAAAGATAATCAGAATACGATCACGGTTCTGGATTATTTCTGCAGGATAAGGTGTGCCCATGGAACGTGGGCCGCCGGGAGGCAGGCAGAAACCTTCCGGGTCATATTTCACCAGGTTGGAGCGATTATAGGCCCACATGGCCTGTGCCCAGGGACGAAAAGGCGGACGTTTGCCTTCATCAAAGCCTTCCATGCGGGCAGCAATATTAGTGACATAGGGTAAATTCCAGACTCCGTTACCACCCAGATCGACAGTGCCATCAGGCAGTCGTGGTGTTGGTGTTCTGGGACTATCCTCGGCCGGACGCTGCGCAAAAACAGCGCCAGTGCACAATAGCATGCCTGCCATGGTAAAAATTGTTATGAGCTTTTTCATTACTTCCCCTCTCTATATTTCCTTGACTCTTATTGTACTTACTAAATTGTACTTACTAAATTTCGTAATCTTGTAAAATGTTTATTTTCTACTATTTTTCAGCTAGTTAGAAGCTAATAGTAGTTACTCCCAGCGGCCGACTGTCTTGCCGTCGCTAAACTGAGCGCCAATGAAAAGCCCTCCGGGAGAGCCATCTTTCATGGGGTAGGTCTTGATTGTGACATCGGCCCCGGCAGGAAATGTCGATGGCCTGACACCCTGTCGACCCAGATTATTTGGACTGCCCCATTCCAGACTCCACTCCACCTCTTTTCCGCTCTCATCTTTAACCATCAGTTGTATCCAGGTATGCGGATTAGTGAACTGAAATTCCTTGATAGTCCCTGAGAGTGCAAGCACTTCATCCTGGTTAAACATGGCATTGGAATGGTGGGAAAACGCAGGACTTATACCCATATTTGCCATTAACAAGACAAGCAAAAACATATTCTTTGATAATCTGGAACTCTTCATCATCTTCACCCCTGTTACCGATAGCCCTTATTTTACTGGCCCGGATTAATATCTATTATCTTCCCATCCGTACCAATGGTATATGTCCAGCCGGTATTGGGATCAATAGGATTTCTGTTATTTTCATTACAGGCATAATCATACACGCGTGCGCCCTCTTCCAGTTTTCGATAGCGCTTGGTGACTACCCAGGGTGCAGTCAGAGCCTTGGCATCATTGATAGTCATTTGTGCTTCCATCATGCCATCATCATTTATATGCATGCGGGTGACGATGTGAGCTGCATCACTGAGTACCAGGCCGGTTCGATCAATGATGGTATTGCCACTTTCAGAGCTATGCAAACTCAGGGTATCAAACACGAGTGTGTCACCTTGCCAATAACCAACAGAATCACCTGTATGGGTTGGCCACATATCATTTGCCGCGGGATGCTCCCTGCCGTCGGTATAAATACGCATCACATTGGGTCCGTTTTCAGTAATGATCCAGACTTGTTTCGGCGTAACGGCAAATTCATACACATCCGGCAAATTCATTAATCGGGGAAAGCCGGTGGGAATACCACAGAATGAATTGGGATCGGGAAAGACGCCAGCATCACGAAGCACCAGATTAGCCAGATACTTCGCTTCATATGCATCGTTATATGGAGGGTGTTCGCGAACCCCTACTGCGGTTGATCCGCCGTCGCCAATTTTGGTGTCCTGGTCAAAAATGGTGCCTCCCATCATGGCCCACACGCCACTCCAGTCAGGCAGTTCCTGGGCATTTACAGAACCAATAAAGGCAAAATGGCTGAGCAACAAAAAAATTATGGCACGCTGCATGATGACTTTGGCGATTGAAAATCGCCCCCCCCTCTTTATTACTTGATGTGACTTGATGTGACAATTCAATTGCGATTAATCGATAGTCACTTTCTTATTTTTTCTTTATACAACACTTCAGCTAAAAAAGCGGCGCTATATAGACATACATGTGTTTTTTATATCACTGCCATTTGCATGGAGTAAAGGCCTGGCACCCGAATCCTTTATCCTTGCAAATTCTGTTTAGCTAGGTCCCAGGCCGATAAAACTCAATCTTGCAGGTAGCGAGCGGCTGCTTCAAGATCACATTCCTGACTGCTCATACTCACATCTGGCCGATAATCCCATTGGTAACTGCCTGTTACCGGTTGTGCCAGATAATCTGGATCCATAAGAGTAAATGAATAGGTAGCTGTGCTGCCATCAGCATCCAGTGAAATTCTTTCTATCAGTTTTTTGCCAGCCCCTGATCCAATACTGAAAATATTGCCTATAGGATTGTCAGTAAAATTTGTCGTTTCAATCACCAGAGTTTCATCTTCCCAATGTCCCACTGAGTGCCCCTGGTAATAACGGCTCTCCAAACCTGGGTGTTCACGTCCATCCATATACACCGTGCGTGTGGCACCCATCCAGTCCGCATTGATTTCAATGTGCCCGCCTACCACTGTCAGTCTGTTCGCCGTGGGATACATCATCAGTGTTGGACTGGTTGCAGCAATGCATTGAGCCTGGGCGAAGGCTTTGCTGGTGTCATAGGCATCAAATGAGGCCTGCCCGGCTGGCGTTAGCAGCCAATCGGAACTGCTGTCCACAAAAGCGAACAGATTGGTTCTAACCGGCACCCAGGTGCCCAGAACCGTTTCTGCTTTTTCCACATTATCCCGTTCCTGCTGACGTGCATAGGCAACAGAGACCAGAACAATGGAACCATCTTCACGGATTACTTCCCTGCCCAGAACTTCATTTTCCCGGCCTATATTATTGGGGCTTACATAGACAACTATCCTGTCTCCGGGCTGCAGGGCATTTCTGTCAGTCCCCATGGGAGCGATTAACGAGGGACCATCCACTTCAATATCAACCTCACGACCAGTCTCTGTCCTGAGAATTATTGAGCCGTGGGGATTGGTGTAGTTGAATTTGATTACTTCACCCTGCAAGGTGATGACAGTATTCCCATCATAAGTGAAATTGCCATGATGGGAGAACGATGGTGAAGCCCACGCCGCGGCGAAAAACAGGGTATAGGTAATAAATTTTTTCAAACCTGAAATCACGTCATTGTCCAAATAGATTAAGTACAGAACCTGCTCTGGTGACATTAGCATAAATTTTATATGAAAGTGCTGCAGAGACAGATTTACAGCAATAGGATCGAAGAGAAGAACAAAAATGGATGGGGCTGGGTGGGTAAACCGGCATGTCTTTCATGAAGCGGCAGCTTCATATGCCGGGAACGACCGCAATCTGTGATTGCGGACTGGAGCTGAATAGCAGGACCTATAGGAAACTTTTCGAAGTGAGGAACAAAAATTGGTGGGTCTGGGTGGATTTGAACCACCGACCTCACCCTTATCAGGGGTGCGCTCTAACCAACTGAGCTACAGACCCAATTTTTGTTCAGTCGGATTCAGGTATACCCTGCACCGACCTCACCCTGCTTTCTACAAGTGCCCGGGGTGCGCTCTAACCAACTGAGCTACAGACCCAAATTTCCTTCAGGGCTCTCTCGGAAAAATAGAAGGGCGCATTATACTTATTACGCTTAGCCAGACAAGTGCTTTGATTTAAAAAGCGTAGATCACTTTAACAGGCTGAACTGCTGTACGGCCTTGCTGTACTTCCGCAACAGGCGATATCCGAGCAAAAGGGCAACCAGTCCCCCGTATAAGACGGCATCAAAATAGCTCGATCTGACAATCCAGATCACGTGTAAAGCACCCAGAATTGATGCTGCGTAAGACAGCCTGTGCAAACGCTTCCAATTTCTGCCCAGTTTACGCTGGGCGATATTGAATGAAGTCGCGGCCAGTGGTGTCAGAATTATAAAGGCAGCAAAACCGATAGTAATAAAAGGCCTTTCAGCAATTTCGGTCCCGATATCACCCCATTGCCACTGTAGCAAAAACATCAGAAACACCAGCAGATGCAGGCATACATAGAAGTAGGCAAATAAACCGATCATGCGCCGAAAGCGAAATAAAACAGGCCAGTTAAACAGGTATCTCAGCGGTGTAATTGCCAGGGATAATATGAGCAAGCGGATGGCCCACTCACCGGTCTCCAAAGACAGAAACTGCGCCGGGTCAGGGCCGAGCAGATTCTCGCCACCGGTAAATGCCAGATAAACGGCATACGCCAGATAAGCACCTGGTGCCAGACAAAGCAGGAAAATGACAGGTTTGGCCAGAAAGCTCATCAGTTCGGCCCTGCCGCTATCAGGAATTTAATAAAATCTGCGTAAATCCATACCGTCATACAGGCTCGCTACTTCATCGGCATAGCCATTGAACATCATGGTATCAATGCGGCGTGGCATGAACAGGCTGGTGGGCAGACGCCTTTCACTGGCCTGACTCCAGCGCGGGTGGCTGACCTGGGGGTTCACATTGGCATAAAAACCATACTCGCTGGCCTGAAGATCTCTCCAGGTATTGTTCGGCATGGTTTTGGTGAAGCGAATCGCAACAATGGATTTGATACTTTTGAAACCGTATTTCCAGGGCACCACCAGGCGCAGTGGCGCACCATTCTGAGCTGGCAGAATATCGTTGTATAGACCCGTTGCTATGGTTGCCAGAGGGTGCATTGCTTCATCCATGCGCAGGCCTTCCTGATAGGGCCAGTCAATAGTGGCAAATCGTGAGCGCTGGGCAGGCATCTGTTCAGAGTCCACCAGGGTATCGAACTGAACATAGTTAGCATCACCCGTGGGCTCAAAACGTTTCAATAAAT
This sequence comes from Gammaproteobacteria bacterium, assembly GCA_024644515.1. Classification (GTDB taxonomy): domain Bacteria; phylum Pseudomonadota; class Gammaproteobacteria; order Pseudomonadales; family Pseudohongiellaceae; genus Eutrophocola. The sequence goes on along the minus strand of JAHEHN010000029.1, from coordinate 12,429 downwards.
CACCCAGTGAAAAACCCACCCAGGGAATCACCATTGACCACGCTTCTACACAGCGCAGTCGAAACACTCTTTCTTCAAAAGTATGTGGTTTGAGAATATCTTCCAGGCTATAGGAACCCGGCTTGGCGCATTCGCCTTCTACCTTCACCGTCCAGGGCTCAATACTGAAATCCCGGGCATTGCGAGCCGGATCATCTTTTCCGGTGCCAAATTCATAGAAGTTGTTATAGGTCGACACATCGTCGAACGGCGTCAGCTCTTCATCAGTATTAAAGGGGCCACTTGCCGGTGCATCGGTGCGTGCAGCGGCCTTTTCTACCAGCCAGTCGGGCTTCGACGCCAGGTTGATGTCTGCGGGCGCCCTGGCAAACAGGGCATCTCCGGTCTGGGCATTGAGGGTTGAAGACAAGAGTCCGGTACCACCGATCCCTGCGGCAAGACTACTTTTCAGGAATTTGCGTCGATCCCGATATACGGCTTCAGGGGTAATCTCTGAAGAAGGAATCTCTTTCCTGGTTTTGATGATCATCTGGCCACTACTCCTGTCATTTACTCGTATTGTGAATATTTCTTGTTACTTGCTTGTGTCTGATAACTATTGTGACCGGTATATTATGAAAACTTTCCCAAACAAATTATTTTTCGACGTCTGAGTCCGATTCACTTTGCGCAGCGGAATCGCTTTTGCTAGCTACATCTTCCTGGCCGGGCATCCCCTTTTGTATTTCACTCTCATCATTCACATCACTCTCATCATCTGAGGCTACAGTTGCAGGCTGTAATTTACCCAGCCACTTTTCACGCTGTGAATATATTGCCATTCCAGGCCCGGACAAGGCATAAATGATTGCCATGGAAAATAGCACAATGGGTGGATCCCATGACACGATAACGAAAACCAGCACAACCAGGATCATCACTATAAAAGGAACCCGGTTTTTCATATCCAGATCCTTGAAACTGTAATAACGAATATTCAGTACCATCAAGGCTCCCGCGATGAACGTGACCAATGCAGCCAGCATGGCCACAAAGCGCGTTACTTCAACGTTATATTCAAAGCATGCCCAGACCATGAAAACCACCAATCCGGCAGCAGCGGGACTGGCTAGGCCGACAAAGAAGCGTTTGTCTGTGGTGCCCGACTGGACATTGAATCGGGCCAGCCGCAAGGCAGCACAGGCCACATAGATAAAACAGATGGTCCAACCGGCCTTGCCCAGGCCTGACAGTGCCCAACTGAAACAGATCAATGCCGGGGCCATGCCAAAGGCAATTAGATCAGACAATGAATCATATTCAGCACCAAAGGCACTTTGTGTATTGGTGAGTCGTGCTACGCGACCATCCAGACCATCCAGAAACATGGCGACGATGATGGCAACACAGGCATGACTAAAATCGTTCTGCATACCGGCTATGACGGCGTAAAATCCGGCAAACATGGCCCCGGTTGTCAGCAGATTGGGAAGCAGATAAATCCCTCTGCGGCGAACTTTGCGACCATCTTCGGAGACAACTTCTTCATGATCATCAATCAGAAGGATCGATTCACTGTTCTCTGCGTCATTTTTGTCGAAAGAAGCCGATTCTTTTTCGTCACTCATGGGGTCTTGATAATCCTGTAAAATTAGCGAGATTTACGATTATACGCGCTAAATCTGCCGAATTGGGCAAATACACGGCGACAATCTGGAAAAGAAAGGGAAATCGGGGGAGTTTTAATTTACCAACAGGGTATTTTTGCTTAATATTGCCGCCCTGATTTATACAACTACTAAAAAACCACCGGAGTTATCAATGAATTATTTCAACACCCTTCCCCTGCGACTGCAGCTTGAAGAACTCGGGAAGTGTCGCTTCATGGATTCACAGGAATTCGCAGGCGGTGTGGAAAAGCTAAAAGGCAAGAAAGTCGTTATCCTGGGTTGCGGCGCACAGGGCTTGAATCAGGGGCTGAACATGCGTGACAGTGGTCTGGATATTTCCTATGCCCTGCGCGAGGCAGCCATCAAGGAAAAAAGACAGTCCTGGGTTAATGCCTCTGAAAACAGCTTTAATGTAGGCACTATCGAAGAGCTGGTCCCTACTGCCGATCTGGTACTTAACCTGACACCAGACAAACAACATACTCCGGTCATCAAGGGTGTGATGCCACTGATGAAGCAAGGAGCCTGCCTGGCTTACTCACATGGATTTAATATTGTTGAGGAAGGCATGCAGATTCGTGAAGACCTGACCGTCATCATGGTTGCGCCCAAATGCCCCGGCACAGAAGTACGCGAAGAATACAAACGCGGTTTTGGTGTCCCTACCCTGATTGCTGTGCATCGCGAAAATGACCCTAATGGCGATGGCCTTGAAATTGCCAAAGCCTACGCTGCCGCTACTGGTGGCCATAGAGCAGGTGTTCTGGAATCCTCATTCATCGCCGAAGTCAAATCAGACCTGATGGGCGAACAAACTATTCTTTGCGGCATGCTGCAGGCTGGTTCTATTCTGGCCTATGAAAAAATGCTGGAAAAAGGCATCGACTCTGCCTATGCCTCCAAGCTCATCCAGTTTGGTTGGGAAACCGTCTCCGAGGGTCTTAAGCAGGGCGGAATCACCAACATGATGGATCGCCTGTCCAACCCGGCCAAGCTAAAAGCCTATGAAGTAAGTGAAACACTCAAGTCAATTCTGCGTCCATTATTCGAAAAGCATATGGACGACATTATGGAAGGAAATTTCTCTTCCGGCATGATGGAAGACTGGGCGAATAACGACGCCAAATTACTTGGCTGGCGTGAAGATACCGGCAAAACTGCTTTCGAGTTGTCATCAACTGAGGGCGCGCCCGAAATCAGTGAGCAGGAATATTATGACCACGGCATCCTGATGGTTGCCATGATCAAGGCCGGTGTTGAGTTATGTTTTGAAACACTGACAGCCGCTGGCGTTATTGCCGAATCTGCCTATTATGAATCCCTGCATGAAGTACCACTGATTGCCAACCTGATTGGCCGTAAAAAGCTGTATGAAATGAATGCGGTAATTTCTGATACAGCGGAATACGGTTGTTATCTGTTTGCCCATGCTGCTGTACCCATGCTTGAAGATTTCATGAAAGCCGTGGATACAGACATTATCGGTAAGGGAATTCAGGCCAAGGATAATGGTGTTGATGACCGCGCACTGATAGAAGCCAATGATGCGATCAGAAACCATCCGATTGAAGCAGTAGGCCAGAAACTGCGTGGCTATATGACAGCAATGAAGAAGGTTGTCTGATAATCAGTCGCAAGTTACAAGTCTCAAGTCTCAAGTCTGAAGTCTCAAAAAAACCAGGCATTGCCTGGTTTTTTTTGTTCTTAAGAAAACAAGTCGCCAGTTTCACATCTTGCCACTTGCAACATGCGACTTGTAACTATATTCAAAGGCTAAGTATTTTCTCACCGCGAGCAACACCCGACACTCCGGTGCGAGCCACTTCCAGAATAGTGGTTCCTGCCAGAGCCTGAATGAAGCCGTCCAGTTTTTCTTCTGTACCGGTAAGCTGAATCGTATACATGGTCGGTGTTATATCGACCACATCGCCTCGAAAGATATCCGCTACCCGTTTTACTTCAGCACGCTGGGCACCGGTTGCCTTGACCTTGATCAGCATAAGCTCGCGCTCAATGTGACTGCCCTCAGTCAGATCAACCAGTTTTGCCACATCCACCACCTTGTTCAGGTGTTTGATAATTTGCTCTATCTTGCGGTCATCACCAATGGTAGTGACGGTCAGCCGCGATAGCGTAGGATCATCTGTGGGTGCAACTGTCAGGGAATTAATGTTATAGCTGCGTTGCGAGAAAAGACCTACCACCCGTGACAAGGCACCAGGCTGGTTTTCCATAAGAATAGATATAATGCGTCTCATCTTAAGTCCTCTCTGTCTTGCTTAAAAACATTTCACTCATTGCACCGTTCCTGATAGCCATGGGGTAAACATGCTCATTTGGATCCACAGCCACATCAATGAAGACCAACTTGTCTTTCATGGCGAAGGCTTCCTTCATTTTGCTTTCCAGCTCACTCATTTTTTCGATACGAATACCGACATGTCCATAGGCCTCGGCCAGGGCAACAAAATCAGGTAGTGAATCGGCATAGGTGCTTTGCGAATAACGACCACTGTATTGCATATCCTGCCACTGTTTTACCATGCCCAGTGCTTCGTTATTGAGATTAACGATTTTTATTGGCAAGGCACATTGTTTACAGGTAGCCAGTTCCTGGATATTCATTTGAATACTGCCTTCACCGGTAACGCAGGCGACAATGGCATCCGGAAAAGCCAGCTGCACACCCATGGCAGCGGGTAGTCCGAATCCCATGGTGCCCAGACCTCCGGAGTTGATCCAGCGCCTGGGCAGATCAAAGTGATAATACTGGGCAGCAAACATCTGATGCTGTCCCACATCAGAAGTGACATAAGCCTCACCATTGGTCACTTTGTAAAGTGCCTGAATGACCTGCTGTGGTTTGATCATTTCTCCCTCTGCAGGTGTGACGCCAAGGGAGTCACGCTCACGCCAGTGATCAATTTTCTTCCACCATGCCGCCAGAGCTTCTGCATCAATCTTGATTTTTGACGCCTTCACCTGCTCCAGCATTTCTTCAAGAACAGGAACCACCGGACCCACAATGGGGACATGGGCTGTCACTGTTTTGGAAATGGAAGCCGGGTCAATGTCCACATGGAGAATCGTCGCATTCGGACAGAACTTGGAGACATCGGAGTTTGTCACACGGTCATCAAAGCGTGCGCCAACTGCAAGAATAACATCTGCCTCACTCATGGCCATATTGGCCTCATAGGTACCATGCATTCCCAGCATGCCAAGAAACTGTGGGTCCGTTGCGGGGTAAGCACCCAGTCCCATCAGTGTATTGGTAATCGGAAAACCAAGGGCTCTTGCCAGTTGCGTCAGTAATTCGGAACCATCACCCAGAACAACGCCGCCACCGGTATAAAGAACCGGCCTTCTGGCGCTCATCAGTATTTCTACAGCCTTTTTTATTTGTCCGGAATGACCCTTTGTAGGTGGCGCATAGGAGCGGATCTTGATGCTTTCCGGGTATGCATAGGGAAAGGTCTCACCAGGGTCTGTGACATCCTTGGGAATATCAATAACAACAGGACCCGGCCTGCCAGTGGTGGCAATATGAAAAGCCTGTTTCACGATGGCAGGAATATCTTCAGCATTCTGCACCATAAAGCTGTGTTTCACGATGGGACGGGATACACCAATCATGTCAGTTTCCTGAAACGCATCCGAGCCGATGGAGTCTCGCGTAACCTGACCGGAAATAACTACCATGGGAATGGAATCCATATAGGCTGTCGCAATACCGGTAATGGCATTGGTAGCTCCCGGACCGGAAGTGACGAGCACGACACCGGGTTTGCCAGTTGATCTGGCATAACCATCGGCAGCATGAGTGGCTGCCTGTTCATGTCGCACCAGGATGTGCTCCACCTTGTCCTGATTAAAAATCGCATCATAGATGTGCAAGGCGGCGCCACCTGGGTACCCGAAAATCAAATCAACACCTTCATCGTGCAAGGCACGAATCAGCATGTCTCCACCGGAGAGCATTTCCACAGTTAAGTCCTCTAAATAATTAATTCCCCTGCATTGTGAGGGAATCTCAAGTTCAAAAAATATTAATCAAACGCGCGGTTACAGAAAACGCAAAGCACGAAACTGCTGTTTAACAGCTTGTCTCTTGCAACATGGTTCCTGCATCCTTTTTTAAAAGCCAGGCTCTGGTTGAACCTTTAGAGGCCCAGCACAAGATAGGTGCCGGGAAGCTTAACCTTTTCTAAACCCGTTCCAAGTTTAGTTGCTCAGTTGAAGCTGATCTCTGGGGGTCAACCAACATCCATTTAGGATCGATTGGTCCTGGCGACTGAACAAGGGATCACCTGTCAGCCCGTCCACCAAGTGCGGCACTTTATGGGATTGTGGGGCGTTATGTCAAGCCGGAGTAAAAAATATCATGATCAGAATCAATGATTTGAGGAGAAAAGCACAACAACATAGGCGCGCCCTTAGTTATTCGTGCACCTACGCCCCCTTTGGCAAAGTCCGTGCAGGCCGGACCGCACTTGTGTTTTATCAGTAGCTTTGGGCCACGCGCTCTGCTTCTTCAAGGATACGCAGGACATTACCGCCCCAGATTTTGCGAATACTGTCCTCTGAATAGCCACGTCTGACCAGTTCCAGAGTGACATTGAAGGTTTCAGTGGCATTGCTCCAACCGGAAATACCTCCACCGCCGCCAAAGTCAGATGAAATTCCCACATGGTCTATGCCGATCAAATCGACTGCATAATCAATATGATCAACAAATAATTCCAGCGTGGCATCTCCGCCCTCCCTGACATAGGGGTTAAAAGCGACTATCTGCATTACACCGCCATTGTCTTTCAAGGCCAGCATCTGCTCATCATTCATGTTTCTCGGATGATCAGTCAGCGCAGTAACGCTTGAATGGGAGGCAATAACCGGGGCTTTCGACGCACTCGTTGCATCGAGCATGGTCTGTCGGCTGACATGGCTAATATCTACCAATATACCCAGGCGATTTAATTCATCGACCACTTCATAGCCAAATTCGCTCAGCCCACCATGCTCCGTATCCATGTCACCAAACTGCGGTCGCGGTTGAGCTGAGTCACCAATGTCATTATGTCCATTGTGTACCAGGGTCATATAACGGGCACCGCGCTCGCGGTAACCCTCCAGCAGGGACAAATCCTGGCCCATGGCAAAACCATTTTCTATTCCGATCAGGGCAACCAGCTTACCCTGTGCAGATAAAGCTCTGACTTCTGCCGCAGTATCAGCCAGTCCTATCTGATCAGGGTACATATATTCTGTCATGCGATGGATGGCATCAAATTTTGCCACGGCATCCGCTCTGGCTTTACGATAGTTTTCTTCTGTTCTTTCCTGCTGCCCCACATAAACAATAAAAAAGGCAGCATCCAGACCACCGCTATGCATGGCGTCCAGTGTCACCTGGGCTTCGGCGTTTGCCGGGTCATGTTCACTGGTAGCAAAATTCAGAGGGATATCGACATGGGTATCCAGGGCCATTACATTGTCATGAATAGCTCGGGCACGGGCTATCAAATCCGCCTCACTTGCCCCTTTAACGCTTAATGACACAAGTGAAGAAAAAATAATTAGGGAAAAAGAAAATAATCTTGTCATAGTAAAAACCATATTGGTTGGAAGTTTCTGGCGTATTGGAAATATTGCTTATAATTCAATCATCAGGAGTTAGAATCTACAGCTTGAAAAATAGTTTGAAGATAGTTTGAAGATAGTTTGAAGATAGTTTGAAGATAGTTTGAAGATAGTTTGAAGATAGAGAGGGATAAGTTCAAAAAACTTTCTCTTTAGTGGGTCATCGAATAAATAACGTAGTTAACGGCAAAGCGATAAGCCAATGCTGTCATGGGTTCAGGATAGCCGGGTGTATCAGCATGCTCCCAGGCATCACCAAGGTCCATATTATGGTTAATGGCAACTACCAGCCTGCCATGATCATCATAAATCCCCCGCCAGTGAGGATCGTACCCATCCTGTTCATAGGTCACACCACGGTAAAAAGCGCCCAGTCCGGGAATCTGAATTTTAGAATCCAGATCATACAGAACATGAAACACTTCATCATTATCAGGAATATCCCTGATCGGACGGTTCGGGAAAACCTGTTTCATGCCTATTTCAAACTGGCTCCATTCATAGCTGCCATGAAAATCATCAACCATCAGAAACCCACCGCGTAAAAGGTATTCGCGCAATTTGTCCGCTTCCAGGGCATTAAAAGCCCAGCGCCCAACTTCCACAGCATAAAGCCAGGGATAGTCAAAAATGGCATCATCGGCGAGATTAATGCGCTCACCACCTTCTCCGTTGTAAAGGGCCACCTGGGTAACATCTACATTGGTTAATCTGGAAATACCTTCTGTCAGGAAGTGTTCCGCCTCAGGCCAGTCAGTAGTCCATGATCCACGTCCCCAACCTCCCCGACCTCCCAGATTATTTCCGTTGTACTGAAGTCTGGCAAACTGGAACTCCGAACCATCACGGTCTGCCTGAGTATTGCCGGAAAGACCCGGATTCACTGTCATGGAGCCCTGAGCTAAAGCGAATTGACCAGCCAAAAGGCTAAAGATAATCAATAGCGCTATCATGGAATATGCTTGCCCCCCCCGCCTGTAGGGAGAGCGAAAATTGAAAATCCTGGTGAATATCAGGTTGGTGTGCATATAAATTTCATGCCTGTTTGCAAGGAAGATCAGACAATAATAGTACGGTCTGAATGCAGTAGCTGGTCCAAATATAAACCACTCCCACGCTAATTAAAATAAGAGACATTCCAGACGCAAAAAATTTAATGCCTGGTCGATCGCTGGACAATGGGTATCAGGACAAAAAACAAGCCTTAGCCGCTGGAAATTTAACCAGCAAGACTGCTTGCAGCTTTTCCTGCTTTTAAAATCTGAAGGTGTAATTAAATTTAAGTGACAAATCTGACCCCGTAGACTGAAAGGTATTATCCTTGTCCAGATCAGCAAGACCGTAATTAAAAACAAGAAATGCCTGACGTCCAGCTTCAGGAATCCAGTTCAGGCGTGAATTAAACCCCATCACTTCCGATACATTGTCATACTGGACTAAATTGCTCCAGGATAATCTGGAGCTGAACGCAATCTTGGTATCCAGTGTAAACAAGCGCACCGTAAAATCACCCTCAGGTAAATTGATTTCAGTCTCGGTGTAATTCACGCCGATATCGTAATTGCGCGTAGGACGCCAGTTCAGACCGGCACCGCGCTGCCAGCGCGTGCCGCTATAATAATCGCCAAAACGAGTACTTATGCGCCCGGATACAGCACGTTGGTTTCCTATCTGCAGACCCAGCAGATATTCATCAAAGGAATAATCCCCTGCAGGAATGACAATCACGCGACTACCGTCGGATGCTCGATTAATAGTGAAATTGGTCCGCAACACTTCCCGACTTTTCATGATGCGGGCAAAGGCGCTTTCACCTGAATTATTATTCGTCGTAAGGCGTAACCCCATATTCGAGGAAATCACCTCACCATCAGTAAGATCCCGTGATTCGTATGCATCCCATCCGGCATAAAAAGAACGCATATAGCCGCCGGGCCGAAAGAAATGCCGATAGCCAAAATTCAGAGCATGGTCTTCCATATCAGTCAGGGCTACAAACCCTACTGCCGGGTCAAAATTTTTCTCGACCCGCTTGTAATCATAACCGCCACGCCAGCCCTGGTTATTCGGATAACTTATACCAAATCCATAGGAGGCATCATCTCCGGTCTTACCTTCGGTGTCAGATTTCTGGTAAAAGGCTACCCCCTGGAGCACCCTGCCACCAGGAAGGCGGGAATTACGATAGCGAAAATCCACACCAATAAGATTATTATCAAGATTGGACTGGGGGTCACCGCTGGTAGCCAGGACACCAAGCTGGGATTCCTGCAATACGTTCAGGGCGGCCCGGCCCACAAAAATTTCGGATGCCTCAACACCACTGTTTTCATCCTCGCCCTGGCTGATGATAAGAGTTCCAACATTCCAGTCTCCTACCCGCCCGCTAAGTTTCGCCCCGGCATTGATGTCCACAGGGGCTCCGGATGTACTCAGGCCTATGCGTCGTGAGAAAAAAGGCCGTGCATTTTGCGCAGCGGCATTGGGAACCGCAGGGTTACCACTACCGGCACCCTGATTAAAACCGCCGGTACCGATTTGGCCAAATTCAAAAATATCGGAATCACGGATAAAAAAGTCACGCCTCTCCGGAAAGAAAAGACTGAAGCGTGTCAGATTGACTTGTCTGGAATCAACTTCAGCGGCAGAGAAGTCGGTATTCAAAGTCAATGCGGCATTCAACTGCGGAGTAACTTTGTAAAACACATCAAGCTGAGGCTCAAAATTTTCTTCAGTGAACCCGGCTGGCCCGATCACCCGATCCTGCCTGAGCACCATGGAGGGCACGATATCAAGCCCCTTTCCCTGTTCAAGCCCTTCGAGGCCGGTAATGGTGCCGGCAATACTGGGGTTGATAGTTCGATTACGTGAGACCCAACCTATACTTTCGTTACTACGGCGAATCGCGCGACGAAAATTTATTCCCCAGGAATCAGAATCAGGATTAAAAGAAATGGTCTGGAACGGAATGCGCATTTCACTGTACCAGCCAGTTTCATCACGTGTGGCATTGGTTTGCCAGATGCCGTCCCAACTACTTTCTATATTCGTAATGTTCTGAAATAACCCTTCCCAACGTACGCCATTGGCATTGACCTCAAAGCGATATCCGTTGCGACGATCCAGGTATGGATCAAGAATTACCGCAAGCAGATCATCGGCCTGAAGGCTCTGGCCCTGACGCAGAATATTGGCACTGATCAGATCGGGATCGGTTTCCCAAAAACGGCTGGCTATATAAAGCGCATCGCTGGTGTAAAAAATCCACACTTCGGTTTTCTGGGAAGGTTCTGCATATTCAACAGGTTCATACTGATGAAAGTCATCAATTAACAGTGCTTGTGACCAGGCATCATCATCGAGCACACCATCAATTCGGACCTCGGCATCCAGCTTGGGAATCACGATGGTTTTTCCGCCATCACTTCCGGCTGTTAGCTGTGCAGTGACGGATAACGGAAATAAGGTGATCAGCGCAAATATTGAAAGGAGGACTGGTCGGATCAGGCTGCGTCTGAAAAAACTGGCAAGAAAGTGGCGAAAAGAAAACAACTGCATTAGTGGATCCAGAAACACGTTTTAACAAGAAGAGAATTATAAGGTAGTCGAGGACATTACCGTCATTTGAGAGTGTTCATAGGGAAAAATACTGTAAAAAATACCTATATTCCACAGTATTTGCACAATCAATCAGAGGACGGGGGAAATTTTATAAAAACCCGGAGCAGAACTTCCTGATCCGGGTTTTCATTGCTACAGCAGTTCGTCGAGTCGACTTTCCAGCGAACCATCCTCGAGAATATCCGAGTAATAACTGGAAGGATCACAACTGTCATGCTCAACAATTAACAGGTTGTCATCCCGGGCTGACCAGCGTCTGCGAACCAAAGGCTCAGTATAATAATCATCATATATCGTCATGACTCTTGCCATGGAAAGCTGGTCATCCGCCATGGTGTAACGCTCAACAATACGGGTACCGTCACCACCAGACATGGGCAGACCGGACCCATCGAGCCAGAAGCCCTCGGCCAGATTGGTAGTTTCTATCACCAGCTCTTCACCTTCCCAGTGTCCCACTGAATATCCCATGGGACGGTCCGGGTAATTTTCCGGAACCTGGCGGCCATCCATGTAAATTCGGCGCGGCGTATTGTGTTCTATATAAACGAACTGGTAATGGGAACCCGCATCAACAATATCCATGTCGTAAGGAGCACCAAAAATTCTTGGTAATGCTGGAGCTACACAGCGCAGGGAATAATCATCATAATGAACCGTACTGGCGTAAATTTCCGCTGCTTCAGGTGTGAAGGGTGTTGGTTTTGGCTCCAGGTCATTAACCGTTACCTGAAAACGATAGGAGTTGCGCCATGGTCCGCTAATATCAAACGGAGCATCCGGATTCAGCTTGGCATAGCCGTAATTTTTCCCATAGGTGGCATTAACACTATTGCGATCAGTTGTAGCAGTTGAACGCTGGGGATAAGTGTCTCCATTGGCCTTGGTAAGTCCGCGGATAAAAAGTTTTTTCGAGCCATTTCTTCCCAAGGAACCCCGCACGGTAACTACATCACCTACCTGGACAAAATCCCTATCCCAGCCAGCATTGCGCAAACCGGTGACTGCTGCTGCCTGTAACTCCCAGGTTTCTTTCGAGCCGTCGGCATTGGTGACTTCCACCTGGTAACGTGGATGTGGATTCCTGTAACTGGCACGTGTTACCACGCCCGAGATTTCTCCCGGCTCTTCTGTAAACTCGGCACCAAAACTGTGATGACCGGAAGCCGGCCAGGATGTAGTCAAGGCTGCCAGTAAAAGACTGGCAAAAAAAGTGATTTTAATTTTCATGATCCCCCCCCCAGCACAATCTATAAATAGACCATGTAAAAATTAACAAACTAAAGCATTATATGACCTTTAAACGCCAATACCAGCCTGGAATTTGCAAAGAAAATGACTTTTAAAGTCTCCGCTTTGATCCTGCTGACGAGATTTAATAGCTCTTCAGGTATACTCCTTTGCCGCTCAACAACAGATTATTCCAAAGAACCAAGTCAGCATGCAATTTTCAAAATCCCTGCAAGACAGAGTTAAAAATGGAGAGATCACCAGTTCTGTGAGGTTCTGGAAAACGCCG
>JAHEHN010000054.1 GCA_024644515.1 Gammaproteobacteria bacterium | reverse complement strand
CAACACGAAATCATCGAAACAGATGCTTCGACTTCTTGAAATCCTTCTTACTCTACCCCACGTATAAGATCACATAAAAAGACATCGCGGGTGGATAGATGCGCTTTTGAAATACTCTTGAAAGCCTTATTTCTGCCTTCATATCCGAAATACGCTGATCGTTTCAGACTGATTCAGCTCATGTGCATTAATTGTGAAATATAATCTGTTTTTTTCTTCGAAATGCGAAAAAATGCTAATATTTAGCTTATGAAAATTAACATGAAATACCGCCGTCGTTTTCTCCAAGCCATCGCAGTTTCAGGCACTCTGACAGTGACTGGCTGGCCGCTGACAAGCTTTGCTGCAGGTAACTCACTGACAAGCGAAAAAATGACGGATCGTCTTATCAGGATCAGTGGGGCTGGTGGCAATATTGTCCTGTTTCTCGGCAACGATAACGTAAGCATTATTGATAGCGGCAGCGCTGAACACGCCCAAAGCGTGATGTCTCTGGTAGCTGAGTTAGCTGACTCGAGGCCAATCAAAAACCTGTTTAATACCCACTGGCACGACGACCACACGGGAGGAAATGAGTTATTTCATTCCCATGGCGTGAACATTATTGCCCACGAGAATACCCGCCTTTGGCTGGGTGCAGATTTTGATGTTGAATGGCGCAACTGGACTCATAACCCGCGTCCGGCAGAAGCCCTGCCTGATGAAACTTTCTATTTTTCGGCAACAAAGGACCTTGGAGGTGAAATCGTTCAGTATCACCATTATGAGCAGGCCCATACCGATGGCGATATAGCACTGTATTTTCCTGACAGCAATATTCTGGTCGCCGGCGGTTTACTCAGCGATGGTCGATATCCAACACCAGATATTGCCACAGGCGGCTGGATTGGTGGCCTTATCAGTGCCAATGAAGCCATGCTTGAACTGGTAGATGACAACACACAAATTATTCCCGACCGGGGAAGTATAAAAACCAGAGCAGATATATTGGCGCAGCACGCCATGTTGACCGACCTTTACGAAAAAATGAAAACCCTGGCACGTCAGGGCTACAGTGCCCAAAACATGCTTGAAGCCAATGTTACAGAAGGTTATGACCAATCCTGGGGTGATCCTGAAGAATTTATATTGGAAGCCTATCGAGGTATGTGGGCTCATTCCCGTGATATGGGCGGATTTATTTAAATGCGAATAGAATCAATGAAACCAAAAATACTGACTTTACTTTGTTCTCTGGCTTTTACATCTGTGGCTTTAACTCCTGTGGCCTTATCTGCTGCAGAGGCAGCTCATACAGAAGGCCTTGAAAATATTGAAAAGCAATGGACACTGCTAAATGAATATTGTGTCGGCTGTCATAATTTTGAAGACTGGGCCGGTAGCCTGGCTTTTGACACCCTTTCTCCTGAATCCATTCACGAGAATACTGACATATTTGAGAAAGCCGTGCGAAAGATGCGCGGTCGACTCATGCCTCCTCCCGGTAATGAGCGTCCCAGTGAAGCAAAGCTGGATGAATTCATTACTGAGATGGAAAACTATCTGGATTCAGTTTCTGAAGACGCCGGCCCCAATCCCGGACATGTAGCGATCCATCGCTTAAATCGAAAAGAATATGCCAATGCCGTTGAAGAAATCCTCTCCGTGCAGGTCGATGCTGAAGCCTTGTTGCCACCTGACTCAGTGAGCGATGGTTTTGACAATGTTGCTAATGTCCTGCAGGTCTCTCCTTCATTTCTGCAGCAGTACATGTCAGCTGCCCGCTCTGTCAGCTTACTTGCTGTTGGCAAGGAAAACCCTGCCCCGGAACTGGCCTCTTTTGAAGCACCCAGTCTGGCGACACAATATCGTCATGTTGAGGGCTTGCCTTTGGGTACCCGTGGCGGTTTTGTCGCCGAGCAGTATTTCCCGGCGGCGGGTGACTACGAATTCAATATTGAAATCGCCTCTCAGGAGGGTTCTCTGCAACGTTCCTACCCCACCTGGTGGCTTGAGGATGAGCATCGATTCATTCTTACTATCGATGGTGAAGAAGTGTATACCACCAAACTCGGAGGTTATGAGGATGCCGAGGCTGTGGATCGCCAGCAGACGCCGGCTATCACGGCGATACAGAATCGTTTCAGGAATATCAATGTGCCGGTAAAAGCGGGTCTGCACAAGATTGGCGTTGGCTTTGTCGCACGTACTTTTGCCGAATCAGATCGCATCATTGGTCATTTAAGCCCCGGGGAAGGTTTTGACAATATTCCCATCGTCGTCAGTTTGAAAGCACTGGGTCCATTCAACGCTACCGGTATGCCCGATGTTCCCAGCAGAGAAAAAATATTTTCCTGTTACCCCGCTAACAATGATGAAGAGCGCGGATGTGCGGAGCAAATCTTCAGCGATCTTGCGCGTCTGGCGTTCAGGCGCCCGATCAATGAAGAAGACTTGTCGCCCTTGATGGCCTTTTATGAAAACGGCCTGACTGAGGGCGGCTTTGAAACGGGCATCCAGAAAGGCATCATGGCGATGCTGGCTTCTACTAAATTTCTCTACCGGGCGGAACCGCTTCCCGATGATGCCAAACCTGGTGAAGCATTTCCTGTATCTGACCTGGAACTTGCTTCACGGCTGTCGTTCTTCCTGTGGAGTGGCAACCCGGATGACGAATTACTCACAGTGGCAGAACAGGGTGAGTTGAGAAAGCCTGAAATTCTTCGTGCCCAGGTTCGCCGCATGTTGAGTGATCCACGCGCCAGTTCATTAACTGAAAACTTTGCCTTTCAGTGGCTCAATATTGATGGTGTCGATGATATCGATCCTGATCCCCGTGTTTTTCCGGATTTCGATGACGATCTAAGAGGCGCCTTCAAACAGGAATTGGCGCTTTTTGTGGACAGCATTCTGCGAAGCGGCCGGCCGGTTATAGACCTGCTTGATGCAAAACATACTTATCTTGATGAACGCCTGGCCCGACATTACGGCATTAAAGATGTCCGCGGCTCACAGTTTCGCCGCATAGAGCTGGATGACCAGCGTCGCTGGGGACTATTGGGCAAGGGCGGCCTGTTGATGTTAACGTCATACCCGAATCGCACTTCGCCAGTGGTGCGCGGCGCCTATATTCTGGAAACCCTGATCGGTACTCCTCCATCCGCCCCCCCACCGGGAGTAGAAACGGACCTGGATACTCTTGACACGGGCTCACAGGTCACCACCATCCGATCAAGGTTGGAAAGCCATCGCGAACAACCTTCCTGCAATCAGTGTCATGGTGTCATTGATCCTCTTGGTCTGGCTCTGGAAAATTTCAATGCCATTGGCCAGTGGCGTGATATGGATCGCTTTGCCCAATCCCCGATTGATGCCAATGGCCGTCTTGCCAGTGGTCAACCGGTGACCGGACCCAATGACCTGCGCGAAGCATTACTTGACCGGCCAGATCAGTTTGTACAAGCTATTACTGAAAAGTTAATGACTTTTGCCCTCGGACGCACAGTAGAACACTTTGATATGCCAACTGTGCGCAGGATAGTTAAGCAGGCTGCAGCGAATAATTATCAATTTGAAAACATTGTGCAGGGTATTGTCGAGAGCGATGCTTTCCGCATGAAGTCGCTGCCCACTGAAGAACACGGCGCTGAAACGGTTGCCATTAATGAATAGGATCTGAGAAGGTCACTTAATAGATTGAAGGTGTGGAGTAATAACCATGTTTATTACCAAGAAATATTTATCAAGACGAAAAGTATTAAGAGGACTAGGGACATCAGTTGCCCTGCCTTTTCTGGATGCCATGGTGCCGGCAGCTACAGCTATTGCCCAAACGGCAGCAGCTCCCAAACCATTGATGGGTTATTTTTATTTACCGCATGGCGCCATCATGAGTGATTGGACCCCGGACGCTGCGGGTAGTGATTTCGAATTAAAACCAATCCTTAAACCATTTGAAGCTTACCGTGATTACCTGACCATCGTTTCTGGCCTCGACAACAAGCCAGCTCAAAGTTCAGCCGTGCACGCCATTACACCGGGTACCTGGCTTACCTGTGCCGCTCCTCGCCGCAGCCATGCCCCCTCAGTTGGTATTTCTGCAGACCAGATTGCGGCTAACTACATTGGCCAGGATACTCCGCTACCCTCTATTGAAGTCGCCACCGAAGAAAAGGGCGGTGCCTCGGCTTGTGATGGTACCTATGGCTGCACAATTGGCACTACTATCTCCTTTAGCAGTGCGACCACGCCATTGCCTATGGAATATAACCCGAAGAAATTTCTAACCAAGTTATTTGGCGAAGGCGATACCGAAGAAGAGCGCTCAATGATCGCTAACGATTACAAAAGTCTGCTTGATATGGTCGCAGATGAAACCAACGCTCTGAAGAAAAGCCTGGGCGCATCAGATAAAGCCATGCTCGATAATTATCTCACCAGTGTGCGTGAAATCGAACACCGGGTAGAAAAGCTTGAAAACCAGGACATGTCGCAATATGAGATGCCGGAGATGCCAGTGGGCATTCCAAATTTTGATGAACATATTGAACTAATGCTGGACATGATTACCCTGGCTTACCAGGCTGGTATGACTCGCGTGGTCTCATTCATGCTCGCAGCGGAAGTCAGTCAGCAGGCCTATCCGCATATTGGCATACCCGATGCCTTTCATCCGCTGTCACATCACAATAACAATTCTGTGAGTCTGCAAAAACTGTCGCAGTTACAAACCTGGCATAGCGATGTGTTGGCAAAATTTGTCGGCAAACTGAAAGATATTCCAGACGGCGAAAACTCACTGTTGGATAATGCCATTCTTACTTATGGCAGTAATATGAGTAACAGTAATGCACACAACAACTTCCCACTGCCAATGGCAGTGATTGGCAAGGGTGCAGGTTCTATCAAGGGTAACCAGCATTTGAAAGTCGCTGATCATACCCCTATCGCCAACCTTCATCTGACCTTGCTACAACGTGCAGGCATCCCCATTGAATCCCATGGTGATAGTAACGGCACTTTCGCTGAAGTATAAAATCGGATTATCTAAGCAGGCGGAAAATTTGAAATGAAAAGACTGGTTTTAGCAACCTTGATTGCAGGATTAATATCCGGGCCAGCAATGGCTTCGCCTTTGCTGGACAGTATTCTTGCTGGGAATTTTGACCAGGCCTTAAAACTGGCGAACGCCGGGGCCGACGTTACCACCCCGGAATCAAATGGCACCACTGCCTTGCATTGGGCCGTGCATCATGGCGACCTTGCCCTGGTAAAAGCGCTGATTGCGGCAGGTGCAGAAGTAAACACAGAGAATAACTATGGTGCCAGCCCGGTTTCTGAAGCCGCCTTGTTAGGTGACTATGAAATTATGGAAGCCTTGTTGGAAGCCGGCGCAGACCCTGACTCGCCTAACGCAGACAATCAGACAGCACTTATGATTGTTGCCCGCTCAGCCAACCTGGAGACCGCCAGGTTATTGCTTGAGCATGGAGCCAATGTGAATGCTACGGAAAAATGGCAGGGACAAAATGCAGTGATTTGGGCAGCGGCACAATCTCAGCCAGAAATGTTGAAACTGTTACTTGAAGCAGGTGGAAATCCTGATTCCAGATCTCTTCCTAATCAGCGCGATCGCCAGATCAGTGCTGAACGACGTTTTCAGTGGCGTCCCGCTGGAGGTATTACTGCCCTGGGTTATGCCGCTCGTGAAGGCTGCCTTGCCTGCGTTGAAATACTCGTTGAAGCGGGTGCCGACATGGATCAGGGAGATGCTGAAAATGTTACGCCTCTGCTTCTGGCAGTAATGAACTTACGTTTCGATACTTCCAAATTTCTGGTCCAAAGTGGCGCCAACGTAAATAAATGGAGCTGGCGTGGTGAAAACCCGGTTTATTCAGCCGTTGATGTAAACACCTTGCCACATGGTGGCTATCCTGACAGGCCTGCCACCACGGAAACAAGCAGCCTGGACATGATCCGGATATTGCTGGAAGCAGGAGCCAATCCTAACTTACAGATTAAACTACAACCCACTTATCGACATCTCAAGGATGACCGTGGTGCTGACACCATGCTTGTGGATGGCGCAACTCCCTTACTGCGTGCCGCCAAAGGCCATGATGTAGCAGCAATAAAGTTACTCACACAGTATGGTGCACACATCGACCTACCTAATCGGGACGGAATATCTCCCTTAATGGCCGCCGCAGGCTTGGGCGCCAATTCAATTGATACTCGTGGTGATTACCTGACGCCCTTTGCAGGTCAGTATGCCAAAGACACGCTTGCCGTCTTGCTGGAGCAAGGCGCCAACATCAACCAGAAAGATCGCTATGGTCGAACAGCTCTGCATGGTGCTGCAAGCTGGGGCTGGAATGAGGCTGTGGAATTTCTCGCCAATCAGGGTGCAAATCTTGAAGCAGAAGATGCCGGCGGATTGACCGCCTTTAATTATGCAATGGGTGAAAGATCCAGGGGCGCTGGTCGCGGGGTCAGTGGTGAAGTCAGAGCGGAAACTGCGAAGTTGCTACAGGAATTATCATTAAGATAATTCAGCCAACGGTTGTACTTTTAAAAATTTAAGCAGCAATTCATATCCTTTCTACAATTATTTGATTGCCTCAAAATAAAAAGCCCCGATAACTTTCATTATCGAGGCTTTTTTTATATCACTAGATTTTACTTCTTGGCATTAGCCGCCTTTCTTTCGAGCTCAGCCTGAACAACCTCTTCAGAAACTGTATTCGGGCACGGCAGGTAATGAGCAAATTCCATTGAGAATTGTCCACGTCCAGATGTCATGGTACGCAAACTACCTATGTAACCAAACATTTCAGAAAGAGGTACATCGGCTTTTATTCGCACACCTGTTGGACCAGCATCCTGATCCTTAATCATTCCTCTACGACGGTTCAAATCGCCGATCACATCACCTACATGATCCTCCGGCGTAAACACATCAACTTTCATGATTGGCTCGATTAACTGCGGGCCTGCTTTAGACATCGATTGACGATAGGCACCCCTGGCTGCCAGTTCGAATGCTACTGCCGATGAATCCACTGAGTGGAAGCCACCATCATAGAGTTCGATCTCAACATCAAGAACCGGAAAGCCTGCAACCGGGCCTTCATCCATCATGCCCTTAAAGCCTTTTTCAATAGCCGGGAAGAATTCCTTCGGTACATTACCACCCACAACGCTTGAGGAAAAAACAAATCCCGTTCCTGGCTCACCTGGCTTGATACGATAATCAATCTTACCGAACTGACCGGAACCGCCTGATTGTTTCTTATGGGTATAAGAGTCTTCAATTAGCTGAGTGATAGTTTCACGATAAGCCACCTGAGGCGCGCCTACATCCAACTCAACACCGTAGGTTCGTTTCAGAATATCAACTTTAATATCAAGATGAAGTTCACCCATTCCCTTAAGAATAGTTTCACCTGAATCTTCGTCTGTCTCAACACGGAAAGAAGGATCCTCAGCTACCATTTTACCAATGGCAATACTCATTTTTTCAACACTGCTCTTGTCTTTAGGAGCAACTGCAAGTGAAATAACAGGTTCAGGGAAAACCATCGCTTCCAAGGTACAAGGATGCTTCGGGTCACATAAGGTGTGGCCCGTTTGTACGTTTTTCATACCAACGATAGCGATAATGTCACCTGCCTGTGCACTTTCAATTTCGTTACGATCATTAGCATGCATTTCAACCATTCGGCCAATACGCTCGGTTTTACCCGTGAATGAATTCAGGATAGTGTCGCCTTTATTCAGCACACCAGAGTATATTCGGGTAAAGGTCAGTGCACCGAAACGGTCGTCCATAATCTTGAACGCCAACGCGCGCAGGGGTTCAGTCACTGAAACAAGGGCAACTTCACCAGTAGGTTCACCTTCTTCGGTAGTCAGTTCCTGTGGATCAACTTCAGTTGGACTGGGCAAATAGTCTACAACGGCATCCAGAACCATCTGAATACCTTTGTCTTTAAAAGCAGAACCGCAATATGTAGGGAAGAAATCCAGTGCTATGGTGCCTTTACGGATGCAGCGCTTGATGTCTTCAATGGAGGGTTCAGTGCCTTCCAGATAGGCTTCCATTACGTCATCATCTTGTTCTACAGCAGTTTCTATCAGTTTTTCACGCCATTCTTCAACCAGATCTACCATATCTTCCGGTACGTCACCAATTTCGAATTTTTCAGGGTTACCTGGATCAGGCCATACATGTGATTTACGCGTAAGAAGATCTACAACACCGATAAATCCTTCTTCACGACCGATGGGTAACACCATAACCAAGGGGTTAGCGGCCAGAATAGACTCTACTTGCCCTACTACTCGAAGAAAATCTGCGCCAATACGGTCAAGCTTGTTGATAAATATAACGCGGGAAACTTCTGAATCATTGGCATAACGCCAGTTGGTTTCAGATTGGGGCTCAACACCACCAGAACCACAAAATACACCAACACCGCCATCCAGCACTTTAAGTGAACGATAGACTTCAACCGTGAAGTCAACGTGTCCCGGTGTGTCAATAATGTTTAAACGGTGATCTTTCCAGAAACATGTGGTGGCAGCAGACTGAATAGTAATACCACGTTCCTGCTCCTGGTCCATGAAGTCTGTTGTTGCAGCACCGTCATGCACTTCACCGGTTTTATGAATTTTACCAGTGAGTTTTAGAATACGCTCTGTAGTTGTAGTCTTACCTGCATCAACGTGGGCAAAAATACCTATGTTTCTATATTTTGATAAATCAGTCATTGTGCTGCTCTTGGGTTAAAGTGTCTGGTTGGTAAAAAATCGGTGCGGCATGATACTAAATTTTTAGCGTAAAGAATAGGAAGTAAGCACGTAACAGATCACGTATTTTGTTTTCAAAATGAGATCACTGGTCTCACTGTCCAAACTATATTTCTTTGTAACACCGGCATGCTATTTGAAAAAATTTTTTAGTATCCATATCGATAATATTGGACACTTCATATAAAAAAACCCCCAACTGCAAGGCAATTGGGGGTTTTGTATTTAAAGCCTGACGATGTCCTACTCTCACATGGGGAAACCCCACACTACCATCGGCGCTGAGTGGTTTCACTTCTGAGTTCGGGATGGGATCAGGTGGTTCACACTCGCTATTTTCGTCAGGCAAAACTGTTAACAAATCGGAAAATCTAAAATCAGTGAAGTACCTCTGTTACATGATATATCAAGTATATCCATCAACAGGCGCGTACATTGTGCTTGTTGTATTTATTGGTTGTTGCTTTGACATATAACCTTGTTTTTAAGTGGCTTTGATAAAAATAACTATTTTAGCAATTTAACCAATGCGAAAACTCGCCCTGGTTGAATCTTATAGTTTACTTTTATCTGAGCCCCTGACTACTCTGCAGTCAGGTCTAAAAGCTTGCGATTATATGGTCAAGCCTCACGTGCAATTAGTACTGGTTAGCTCAACACATCACTGTGCTTACACACCCAGCCTATCAACGTCCTAGTCTTGAACGGCACTTTAGGGAGCTTAAAGCTCCAGGGAGATCTAATCTTGAAGGAGGCTTCCCGCTTAGATGCTTTCAGCGGTTATCCTTTCCGAACATAGCTACCGGGCAATGCGTCTGGCGACACAACCCGAACACCAGAGGTTCGTTCACTCCGGTCCTCTCGTACTAGGAGCAACTCTTCTCAAATCTCCAACGCCCACGGCAGATAGGGACCGAACTGTCTCACGACGTTCTAAACCCAGCTCGCGTACCACTTTAAATGGCGAACAGCCATACCCTTGGGACCGGCTTCAGCCCCAGGATGTG
>JAHEHN010000156.1 GCA_024644515.1 Gammaproteobacteria bacterium | reverse complement strand
GGGTTTGGGATATTGCACTGCCAACAAGGCGCGGTATTGGCCATGTATTTTCCAGCCAACATGTGTCCCTTGAAAAGGCAGAGGATGAGTTGCTGCGTTATCTTGAAGCGGACCCAGCATTATCCAAAGATCATCCAGCTCCCCGCAAAATAACCTTTCAACCAGGTCACCGGGAGAGCTTCTGGCATAAAAACTGTGTTGCCGTTGGTGTCTCCGCGGGTTTTGTAGAGCCTCTTGAGGCCAGTGCACTAGTATTGATTGAAAAGTCAGCGGAATTTATCAGCAACAATCTGCCCCGGGAAAGATCGGCAATGACTGTTGTAGCCAAGCGTTTTAATGAAATCATCGGCAAGTACTGGGTCGATATTATTGATTTTCTAAAGCTGCACTATGTGTTGTCCGAGCGTACAGATTCCGAGTACTGGCGCGACCATAAGGATCCACAAACCATGCCGGATAGTCTTGGAGATTCTTTGGAACTTTGGCGTTCCCAGGTTCCTTGGGTTTCTGACAGTAATAATCGTGCAGAACTGTTTTCTGCTGCCAGCATACAATATGTACTCTATGGCATGGGGTTTTCTACTGATATCAATAGTGGTCGTTATCGGGGCTGGAATAAGGATGCCCAGTTAGCAGACCGGCTGATGCGTGACAATCAGGGCAAGACTGAAGCATTTATGGCCAGCCAGCCGACAAACCGCGATCTGCTTAATCTTGTGCGTGGTGGTTAAATTATTTCAGGCTTTATTAAAAGGGCTTAAGAGAATTCGATAAAACTGGTCACAGTCAGGCGACCAGTTTCAGGGCTGGCGTCGCAGTTATAATCAGGTCTGATTATCCCTGAGTGCAGGCTGGACCCGCGATACATTAACAATCGGTTATACACTGCCTTAAAAGATGCAATCTCTGCGTAGTCTTCAGTGTCACCTGCAATATAGTCAGTAGGCTGATGGGCGGGATTTTTAAACCGCTGCACAATGTTACTCTCATATTTCCCCAGCCGCTCCCGGTCAATATATTCGTAGCCAGTCGCATTATGGCGATAAAAGGACGTGCCGGAATCTGGTGCATCGCAAAGATAATGTATAACCGCCAGGCTATCTCTTGAAGGCGCATCAAAGTGGGGTATGCGCTGCATAAGTTTAAGATCACTAGGTTTCGATGTAACTATGGAATACTTGGCTGCAGCCTTTTTGATTTTGCGAAGATCAAGACCAAAAAAGTCACGAATAATAGCCTGGAAATTATTGACCAGGCCGATGATATAGGCATCGGCAATATTCATTCTGACACCCGGGTAAAAGCTGTCAGCAACGGCAAAGTTATTTCGTGTAATGGCATCCTGCCTTAATATGTCAGCACCCTGTATATAAGAGTCAACCTTCACTAGTTCCTGCTGGTCAGCCCCAATTTTTATGTGCTCAACCTCCATGTTTTGGCATGGGGCGTAATTCGACTTATCATCAACGGACATTTTTTATTCCTTATTTCCGATTATCTGTCAAATGCAATCAAATTTCCGGTCTGTCGTTGAGTTACAAAGCGACAGCATAAATGAATTATTAGCAGATGCACACAGATGGCCAAGTGAGAGATAAATTATCACGAGATTGACTGTTTTAGAGGTTGGATTTACATAGGTAAAACGTCTTTTAAACGTGAATTATTTTCAGTGTTTTTTCTGGCATCGGGGCCTATTATATCGGCCAGCAAATAATAGATAGAAACATAAATAATATAAAAATATACGTATGGGGTTTTCATGAATATTGCGCATTATGTTGTAGCGGGACTAATTTTCTCGGTAGTAGTTGGCTGTGATTCTGGTACCACTGTGGATAAAAATAACACTGGTATGGAAGGGGCACAGGCTCCCAGTATTCATCCGGAGATCTGGCCCAAGCAGGATTCACCTATTGAGCGTAATAAAGGTGAAGAGCAGCGCATTGCCGCATTAGTCGCTCAAATGAGTTTGGAAGAAAAGGTTGGTCAGGTTATTCAGGCTGATATTGGCTCGGTGACACCAGATGAAGTACGT
>JAHEHN010000155.1 GCA_024644515.1 Gammaproteobacteria bacterium | reverse complement strand
ATGGAAGAGGGGCTGATCCAGAAGCGCATTGATCAACTGATAGAAACACTGGATATGGGTGATATAGCAGATCGGCGTGCAGAAGGCTTCTCGCAGGGTGAAAAAATGAAGGTCTGCCTGTCGAGATCTCTGGTCCATGATCCGCGCAACCTGATTATGGATGAACCCACCAATGGCCTTGATGTGATGACCACGCGCAGTGTCAGAACCATTTTGCAAAAACTGAAACAGGAAAATAAATGCATTTTGCTGTCTTCCCACATCATGCAGGAGATAAGTGCCCTTTGTGATGAAATTATTGTCATTGCAGAAGGCAAGGTGCTGATGCAGGGCAGTCTGGAAGAGCTGGCTCGTCTTACCAGAGAAAGTGATCTCGAAGAGGCTTTCATGAAAATCACGAGGCAAGCCTGATGTGGTCTGTAGTCACGCGCAAGGAACTCAAGGATGCCTTGCGGGACAGGCGGGCTCTTGCGGCCTTGCTATTGTTTCCCCTTTTGGGGCCGGTGATGATCTATTTCATGTTCAATATGCTCATTGACATTGCAGAGGACGCGGCTGACGTGAACTTGCCAGTAGTTGGTGCTGAATACGCCAGTGACCTGATTGATTATCTTCAGCAAAACGGCATCGACATTGAAGACATGCCACTGAATTCCACTCCTGCCTGTGAAGGCGAATTTTATTCCCAGGCACAGTTGATGAAATTAGTCAGGCTATCAAGCAACGGCGTTTTGATTATGTACTGGTGATCCCCCCGACGTTTGATGAACTCATTGGAGCCTCACGTCGCAGTAATGTGGAATTACATGTTGAAAGTACGCGCACAACCTCATCACCAAAGGTCGGCAGGATCAGTAACCTGATTGATGCCTGGGCAAGGGAAACCGCAGCCTTGAGATTGATTGTGCGGGGAATAAACCCGGATATTATTTCGCCGGTGTCCATCGTGCGGATTGATGTGGCCAGCCAGCAGTCCCGGGTTCAGAGTATTCTCGGCATGGTGCCATTTTTTGTCATCATGGCCGCCTTTGTATGCGGTATGGGGGTGGCAGTGGATGTCACTGCCGGGGAGCGTGAACGAAAGTCGCTGGAGCCGCTGCTGGTTAATCCAGTGCCACGTTATACCATTGTTATTGGAAAATGGATGGCCGCAGTACTGTTTTCAGCCACCGGACTGGTGCTGGTGATGATTTTGAACTTCTTCAGTCTGAGTCAGGTTCCTTTGGAAGAGGTTGGTATTGTCTTTAATTATGGGCCGCTGGAAATAATCGGGGTGCTGGTGACAACCCTGCCACTGGCGTTTTTTGCGCCTTCAGGGCAGATATTTGTCGGTATCTTTGCCAAATCATTCAAGGATGCCCAGGCTTATTTGTCCTTCATTATGTTGCTGCCCATGGCGCCATTTTTTTTCAATATGCTGAATACCCAGGATCGGGAATTCTGGATGAAATTTGTACCGATGCTGGGTCAATATATGCTGCTGACGGATGTGGTGCGTGGTGAGACCCCGGAAATAATCGACTTCACTCTGGCAGGAATGTCATTATTGTTTTATTCGATGATATTTATTTTTGGCGCTTCACAATTGATGAAAAAAGAAAGAATAATTTTCACCTGAGAAGTGTGCCCTCTACACAAAGGGTATTATTCGTGCTCCCTGATATGAGATTTCATGTCGACTATCACTTTTAATGCAATTAACAACATCAGTGCCAGTAAGCGTGAATCAAGCGCCAATACCAGAAAGCCCCCGATAATTAATGTCACATGCATTATCATGATTCTGTTGTAAGGCTTATGCATCTGGTCCTCGATTGTCAGTCGCAGGTATTCCTGCTTGCCGATGAAATTCTGCTTGAATGAAAAGCCCTGACTGATGAGCAGGGCTGTTATCGCGATCCACATGGATTTAAAAATTGCCAGAACTTCTGGAATAGATACTGACACCCCTTCCTTTTCTATAAACAAGCCAAAGATAAACATCAGATGGACAGCCATAAAGACGCCAAAGTGTCCGACAAAAAAACTGTAGAAAATTGCC
>JAHEHN010000151.1 GCA_024644515.1 Gammaproteobacteria bacterium | reverse complement strand
TCCGCCATTTTTTCACCGGGTTTGATCACAATAGTGTGCTTGCGTGGTTTGTGATGATGTTCTTCGTTTCTCGTTACCACATCAAAGTACATGCCATGCAGGTGAATAGGGTGGGGCATCATGGTGTCGTTGACCATGGTAAGGCGCAAGCGTTCGCCCTTTTGAAAAACAATAGGTCCGTTTACTTCTGAATATTTAACGCCGTCAAAGGACAACATATAACGTTCCATATTACTGGTCAGATGCAGTTCCATCTCCCGTCCGGGTTCGCGGGTATCCGGGTTGGGGTCAAGGCTTTCCAGATCGGTGTATACCAGAACACGATGAGGTAAATTTTCCAGTCCAAGGGGACGCTCATGCAAACGGTTGACCGGGTTCATCGCGACATTCATAACACCGGGCCCCTGCGGATGATTATGTGCCTGCATGCTTGCGGGTTTCATCGCCATGGAATCCATATCAGACATGGCTTCCTTATTACTATGATCCATTTCAGCATGATTCATTTCACTGTTACTCATAGAAGCATGATCCATCGTGCCGTCGTCCATTGGCATGGCCATGGCTTCACGGTCTTCATGATTCATCGCTGAATGATCCATGCTGCTGTGATCCACAGGCATGGCCATGAATTCACTACCCCCATGATTCATGGTGCTATGGTCCATGGTGCTAATATTCATAGCGCTATAATCCATAGCACTGTGATCCATAGTATCCATGTTCATGCCTTGCATACCGTCCATCTGCATACCCGACATACCCATATCTTTCATGGTGAGGGTAGGGCGTAGTCTTAGTGGCGGAACGGCAGCACGCATGTCATCCCGTGGTGCCAAAGTGGCGGCAGCATAGCCAAAGCTGTCATTGGTTTCACACATAATGGTAAAGGCCTGATCGGCATTCGGTTGCACGATAACGTCAAAGGTTTCTGCGGTACCGATCTGAAATTCGTCGGTTTCGACAGGTACTACATTGAGGCCATCAGACTGAACAAGTGTCATCGGCAGACCGGGAATACGCACGTTAAAAATACTCATGGCCGAGGCATTGATGAATCGTAATCTTATCCGCTCTCCCGGACGAAACAGACCCAGCCAGTTTTCTGCCGGGCTGTGTCCATTCACCAGATAGGTATAGGTAGACGCGGTTACATCGGACAGGTCAGTAGGGCTCATGCGCATGTCACCCCACATGAGGCGATTGGCCATGGCCGCATCAAAGCCTTCGGACTCCACGTCGCGAAAAAATTCACCTATGGTGCGCTGCTGGAAATTGTAGTTCTCGCTCATTTTTTTCAGCTTGGCGAAGACGCGCTGTGGGTCCTCAAAGGTCCAGTCAGATAGCATCACTACATGTTCGCGGTCGTAGGTCACCGGATCCGGTCCCACCGGATCAATAATAATAGGACCATAATGGCCCAGCTGTTCCTGCAGTTCGGAGTGACTGTGATACCAGTAAGTGCCGGACTGTTTCAGGCGAAAACGATAGGTGAATTCCTCACCGGCAGGGATGCCGGGAAAGGACAGGCCGGGGACACCGTCCATCTGGAAAGGCAATAAAATACCGTGCCAGTGGATCGAGGTGGGTTCCCGTAAACGATTGACAATCCGCAAGCTGAGATCGTCACCTTCACGCCAGCGCAATAAAGGCGCAGGGAACTGACCGTTTAAGGTGATATGCCGGGCCGTTTTTCCCGCGATGGCAGCTTTTACCTGCGCTACAGTCAGCGATAAATCGTTGCTATCCAGAGAGCCTGGCAAACAGGAATTGTCCCCGCCGGACTGGGCCCAGGCGGGCAGCAGGCTTTGAAACGCAGCCCCCGCGCCAAACAAGAGGCCTTTGGATAGGAAGTGTCTGCGGTTGAAGCGCTTGTTGGTGCTGTGGTGAATCTTTTTCACGTGGGTAATGTATACCCCTCAGGGGTATATTAACAGAGAAAAAATGGCATTTTGATAGGTAAAGAGAATACGCTTAAACGCCTGAATCGGATTGAAGGTCA
>JAHEHN010000150.1 GCA_024644515.1 Gammaproteobacteria bacterium | reverse complement strand
CATCCTCAATCGGTAGTAACGCCCAAGTATAGTTCGCGTTAATCTGGGCCGCCTCGGCAGAACTGACCAAGCCAACGTAATGGAAATGGGAGTGCATGTCGGCAAAGACTTTTAAGCGATCAGCAAACACCCCTCCGCCAGCAAAAGTAAACTCTAGACAACCTCCTCGCTCAAAGTATGTTTCTATGGCGTCGAGGACCAAAGGGATGCGCTGCAACCTGCCTGCATTTCCGCAAAAGGCGAACCCTGAAATTTTGGCTTTATTTGTATAAATACCATCAAACGAAACGGCAGGATTATCCAACACATGAATGGGGGCTGCTGTTCCAGAACGCAATCGGATTTCTAATGCCATCTGTTCGGTGATAGTAATAAGGCACTTAGCCTTACGCATGGTCAGTGAATCCATCTTTAGCATAAACTCATACACTAACTTATTTACTGGCATGACAACATTGGCCGCCTCAGGATGAATATCCTGAAGATGATAGATATATTCTGCACGAAACATCTGGCTGTAAAGCATAACTACAAAGGGAACAACTATTGGAGGATCGGTCGAAATATAAATTTTGTTCGGTCTAGCCCAAAGCACAATTACCAGCACCCAAAGCATGAATAATACAGCGTCAAAAATTCTAAGCGATACGCCACTGGCTGAAGTTGTAAAAGCTTTTACTGGATAAAATTGAACACCCTTACCTCGACTTGCCTCTACTAGCTTGTCCTTGATCCCGGAATGATCTTGCATTACCACTGAAACGGAATGCCCCTGCTTGGCAGTCTCTTCTGTAAAGCGCAGCAGAGCCTCACCAATAACAGGATATACCGGCCAAAAACTGCGATTAATGACTGCAACTTTAATCGGCTTTTGGATAGTCAATATTGCTTCCAAACCGTCCGCATAACATAGTCACGGTAGCTATGGATGATACGGACAACCTTGTCCGCCACATTTGGCATGCTGTAATCTGCCACCAGACGCATGTTGCGTTCTTCACCAAAGCTTTGCGATTCTAGAATCGACAACCCCTGCAAAACGCGTTCCACTTCCAACCCGACCATCATGACGGCGGCTTCTTCCATACCTTCAGGACGCTCGTGGGCTTCTCGCAGGTTCAGAGCCGGGAAATTAAGGATTGACGACTCCTCACTAATGGTGCCGCTGTCAGACAATACTGCATGGGCGCATAGCTGAAGCTTGTTATAATCCTTAAAGCCTAGCGGTTTGAGCAGTTGCACGTTGGCATGAAACTTAACCCCCATGGCGTCTATGCGCTTTTGTGTGCGCGGATGGGTAGAGACAATCACCGGCTGGTTGTACTGATCAGCCACCGTATTCAACACATCGACCAGCTTACGAAAGTTCTTATCAGAATCAATATTTTCCTCACGGTGAGCACTGACAACAAAGAACTGACGTTCTGTCAGGCCCAAGAGATTCAAAACATCGGAAGAATCAATGCCTTCGCGGTAATGGTTCAGCACTTCAAACATAGGACTGCCAGTTTTAATCACGCGATCAGGCGGCAGACCTTCAGCCAGCAAGTGATTTCGTGCAATTGTGCTATAGGTCATATTGATGTCCGCAGTGTGGTCAACAATCCGACGGTTTATCTCTTCCGGCACACGCATATCAAAACAGCGGTTACCGGCTTCCATGTGAAAAGTCGGAACCTTGCGGCGCTTAGCCGGCAGTAAAGCCACGCAGCTGTTGGTATCGCCAAGTACTAGGGTTACTTCCGGTTGTACTTTAACCAGCAAGCGATCAACAGCAATGATTACATTGCCAATGGTCTCAGCACCGCTGCGACCGGCAGCACTGAGGAAGTAGTCAGGCTTTCGAATACCCAAATCATTGAAGAAGACTTCATTCAATTCGTAATCATAATTCTGGCCTGTATGAACCAGCACATGCTCACAATGTTCATCCAGTTTGGCTATCACTCGCGCCAGTCGAATAATCTCGGGGCGAGTCCCGACCACGGTCATAACCTTAAGTTTCTTCATATTAATCCTTTAGTAGAGCCTTTGCGAGGGGTTTTCGAAGCTTCGGCATATGATCAT
>JAHEHN010000019.1:2114-48066 GCA_024644515.1 Gammaproteobacteria bacterium | reverse complement strand
TCCCTGATGAGCCATCAAATCGGCCAACAACAGATAATACTAGTACAGAAAACAACAATACCAGCGAAGACGACACTGATGATGCCGTTGACACCAACTTAGGTAGTAATAGCAGCGATGATACAAGCAATGCCCCGGGCAATTCCGGAAACAGCAATGCCGGTGGCAATAGCAGTAATGGCTCAGATGATGCTCCTGGCAATTCCGGTAACAGCAACGCCGGAGGCAATAGCGGAAATGGCAACAATAATGATGTCGTTAGCGAAACCGGCGCTAATGGGTCTTTGAATTTAGGTGCTGGCTGGGGAGCCTGGTCTGTACCAGGAGTAGCTTCGGTACAGGCTAGTGGTTTGGTAGTGACTGCTGTTTCGGTTAATGTGCCTGCAGATATGGTTGCCATGCGTTCAACGTCAGGCAGATGGACCTTTAACAGCAATGGACAATTTAGTGGTTCAGGGACGGCGGGAAATCTCACCGCCCTTGGCATTGGCTTCGATGTCAATCTGAACTCAGGTAACGTCAGCAATGGCTCCTTTAATGCCACAGTAGGCAATGGTGCAGAGAGCTGGTCTATGTCCTTCAGTGGGAGTGTCAGTGGCGCTTCTGCCACCATGAGTAATTTCAGTAGTGGAATTAGCGGTAGTATGAGCGGGGCATTTACGGGAAGTAATGGCTTTGTTGCCGGGTTTGCCTTGACCAATGCCGCAGGCTCGGCTCTTGGGGGACTGGGTGTATTACAAGGCACACCTCAGTAAGCTTTGCCTGCAGTTTTATTTGCTACTGAAGCTTGACGACCTGCATAAGAACTTTCGATTGCAACTGTTTATTACGCCTGTATTTCAAGCAGAACCGGACAATGGTCAGATCCCAGTACCTGATTGTGTATTTCAGCGCTAACAATATTTGCTTTCAGGGATGCTGAGCACAGAAAGTAATCAAGACGCCATCCCACATTTTTTTCACGGGCGCCAGCCCGGTAACTCCACCAGCTGTATTTGACTGTATCAGGATGAAGGTGGCGAAAAGTGTCAATGAAATTTGTTGCTAACAGATTATCCATTCCGTCTATTTCCCGCTGCGTAAAACCGGCCGTTTTATTGTAATTAACCTTTGGTCTGGCCAGGTCAATTTCCCGATGCGCAACGTTAAGGTCGCCACAGACTATTACCGGTTTATGTTGTTCCAGGCTTAGCAGGTAAAGCAGAAATTCCTTGTCCCAATCCTGCCGGTAGTCCAGCCGTTTCAGTCCGTTTCCTGAATTCGGGGTATAAACGGTGACCAGAAAAAAACCCGGGTATTCGGCGCAAATTACTCGGCCTTCCTGATCATGAATATCGATACCCATATCATTGGTCACTGAGACCGGTTCTGTCCTGGACAGAAGCGCTGTACCCGAATAGCCTTTTTTTACTGCTGAGTTGGGATACACATGAAAGCCCTCAAGTTCTTCCAGAGCGGCGATGACCTGATCATCCTGGGCCTTGGTTTCCTGTAAACAAATCACATCACACTTGAGGCTGTGTACTGAAGGGATGAATCCCTTGCCAAGCATCGCCCGAATGCCATTTACATTCCATGAGACTAAACGCATTAGAGACTCCGGGTTAATTCAGCATATTTTGCGATTGCTGAATAAAAAAACTATCGCGATCAACAGTATCAAGTAAGACTTCTTTGATGGTTTCGCCATCATTCCCGGCTTTTACAGTCAACGGTATGCGAGTCCCGGCAGGGCCAAAATGCCAGAGGGTTCGGAAAAACCCTGCCATTGAGGAAACAGGCTGATCAGCGACGGAAAGGATAATGTCGCCAGTACGAATGCCTGCTTTGGCGGCGGGTGCGCCCATGTAGAGACCAACAACACAAAGTTCGGCATCATGTTCTTCAACCAGTGTGCCCAGCCACGGGCGTAAAGCACCTGGTTTTTTGCCATGACTGCTCATGTATTCAAGATGGGGAATGACCAGATCTACCGGAATGAAAAGATTGCCCGGAACAATATCCCCGGTCGGGCCTTTCAGACCCAGTGCGAGAGAACCAATACCGCAAAGCTTTCCTTCCTTGTTTAACAGACCGGCACCAGACCAGTGTTCACATAAGGGGATGGTATAAAAAGCGTCTTCAAGCAGATACTCCCAGCGCCCGGCATATTGCTCTCTGGCAAATATCACCGCATCCATGGCTTTGGTGTTTTCGCTGGTAACAATGCTGATTCTATCCCCAACGCTTACCGTGGACGCTTCAGCTGTTTCAAGATAATTGCTACCCAGTGAAGTGGCGGGTCGAAGCAGGGCAAGTCCTGAATCATAATCATGGGCGAGGACAATGCCTTCCGCAGTTTGCCCCTTGCGGTTGCTTATCCAGATCTCACTGGCTTCCATGATGGAATAGCCCACAGTCAACATTAATCCGTCAGCACTGATTTGCACAGCATGACTTTCGCGCTCGGTGCCGAGCATCTGGGCTGTCATGGCGGTTTCCGGAATCAGACTATGAACAGACATTACCGCTTCATTTTTAGGGAGTTCAAAAGGAATAATAGTTGCAGACATGTAAATGCGTATTGAAGAATTGGAGAGTAATAATCAAACCGTGATAGTAATAAATTAACGGGAAAAAATCAGAAACAATTTAAACAGCAAAAAAACTGTGTTGAATAGACCGGTAAAGGGTCATTTCAGGAGTACGCAGGGCATGCGGGCTGTGATAACATTCTTACCCGCTAAGCCTAGTGCCTTCATTACGCTCCGGTGGCACAGCTGGATAGCGCGGCCCCCTCCTAAGGGGCAGGTCGCAGGTTCGAATCCTGCCCGGAGCGCCAAAATATTCTATTTCACTTTTTCTGCTGTCTTTACCTTGTCAGGAAGCTCGAATCGGGATCAGGAACTACATGACAACATGGAACAACCGGCCCGGATTCTTGCCCAGTCGGGACGTTTCTGAGCCAGATGTTCCTTACCTTCCTGATAGCTATAAGGCGAATGCAGGACCTCGAGTAATTCCTCGATCATGCTGTGATCGCCTAGTTCGGATTTGTCTATTGCCAGTTGGGCAAGATAATTCCGCAGTACATATAGTGGATTAACGTCGTTCATTGCGGCTTTTCGTGCGTCATCACTGCGGGTTTCCTTACCAAGTCTTGCCAGATATTTTTGCAGCCATGATGTAAAGCCTTGCCTTGCTTCATCAGTAAGCTCTGGCATATAGAATGCTTCCTCAAGGGTGTGCAGTCCTGCCACTGGTTCGCTGTCTTTTGATATTTCTGCCAACTGTCGGAAAAACAGTGTCATGTCAGTTTCTGTAAGAGCAAAGGTTTCTATCAAGCTTAAAATAAGTGCTTCATCTTCTTTGAATGATTCTTTGAATCCAAGTTTGCTTCGCATCATTTCCAGCCAGCCTTTTTCATAGCTGTCTTTGTATTCCTGAAGGATTTCTTCCAGAGGCTCAACTTCCTCTATCAATGGGTAAATCGCATTGGCGAACTGCACCAGGTTCCATAACGCAATCATAGGCTGATTACCAAAGCGATAACGTTTGCCTTCAGCGTCTGTGGTATTGGGCGTCCAGTCCGGATCGTAATTTTCCAGCCAGCCATAGGGGCCATAATCAATGGTCAGTCCAAGCACTGACATATTGTCGGTATTCATTACGCCATGGACAAAACCAACACGCATCCAGTGAATAATCATGGTCGCCGTTGACTGGCAAACTTCACGGAACCATTGCAAGTAGACAGCCTTGCCCGGTTTGCCCAGATGAGGGAAGTTTCGGCTTATGGTGTAGTCGGCCAGTGTTTTCAGAATATCCTGTTCCTTGCGGGCAGAAAAAATCTCGAAGCTGCCAAAACGGATAAACGAGGGGGAGACTCGGCAAACCACGGCGCCGGGTTCCTTTTTAGGGTGCCCGTCGTAGAACATGTCTCTCACAACCTGATTTCCAGTAGCGATAAGACTGAGTGCCCGTGTGGTCGGCACACCCAGGTGATACATGGCCTCACTGCAAAGGAATTCCCGTACCGAAGATCTAAGCACGGCCAGGCCATCTGCACTGCGGGAGTAGGGGGTCGGACCGGCGCCTTTGAGTTGCAGTGTCCATAGCTTGCCATCGGGAGCATGAACATCGCCGAGATTAATGGCGCGACCATCCCCCAATTGACCGGCCCAATTACCAAACTGATGACCGCCATAACAACAGGCATAGGGGCGCATGGAGTCCAGCAAACGGGTACCACTGAAAACCTGGGTAAAGAGTTCACTTTCACATTCCTGCGGATCGAGTCCAAGGGATTGTGCGATATCCTTTGAATAGGCTATCAGACTGGCCTCTGGAAAGGACTCGGGCGTAACATGGGAATAACAGGCGCGGGCTACCTGCCTGGTGTAGTTTTCAGTAACCGGGTCACCCGGCAGGGCGTTAATAAAAGACGCATCAATTTTCAGTGCGTCGAGTGTTTTTAAATCAAAGGCTTTATTCATGGTTTCTATTCTAGCGTGGTAAGTATTTCGATTATAGATTCGCAGGGTTAACAATGGCTGTCATGAAATAATCAACAGGTAATGGTGCTGGTAACCATTAGCAAGAAAAATAATTTCTTACCTGATGCAAGATACCTTACAGGTATTCTGGACAATGACAATGCCGTACAATGATCCTAATTACGTTTTATTTCTTCATCCCGATCAGGAAGTTTTCTCCTGATGACAGGTCTTGTTTGTAACCGTATACCAGGCTCCTGAATCATGCTGGACACCAGACCCTTATTGCTAGAAACAGATTTTCCACTAATCCGCCGCGGGCGGCTTGAAACCTTGCAGGTAAATCTGGGCTATTTGTGTAATCTGAGCTGTACCCACTGTCATGTAAATGCCGGCCCTAAACGTAAAGAACTCATGTCCAGAGAAATGGTGGATGTGGTGCTGGAATACGTCAGAAAAAAATCCATTCGCATACTTGACCTAACAGGCGGGGCTCCGGAAATGAACCCGCACTTCCGTTATCTGGTCACCGAAGCCAGAAAAATGGATGTCGAAGTCATTGATCGTTGTAATCTGATGATTCTGCTGGAACCGGGTTATGGGGATCTGGCGCAATTTCTGGCAGATCAGCAAGTCGTTGTTACGGCATCCTTGCCCTGTTATCTGGAAGAGAATGTGGAAAAGCAGCGAGGCAAAGGCATTTATGATGGCAGTATCGAAGCGCTGAAACTGCTGAACAACCTGGGCTATGGGATAAAGGACGAGCTGCAGTTAAATCTTGTTTACAATCCGGTGGACCTGAATCTTCCCCCTGAGCAGTCAGGTCTGGAAGCTGATTACAAAAGAATCCTCAAGGAACAGTTTGGAATTGTGTTCAATCAGCTTTTTACCATTACCAATATGCCCATCAGCCGATTTGGCGGCATGTTGTTATCAAAGGGGCTATACAATAAATACATGGGCATTTTAAAAGACAATTATTCAGAAGCCAATCTTGATACGGTGATGTGTCGCAGTTTGCTCAGCGTTGATTATCAGGGTTATGTTTATGATTGCGACTTCAACCAGATGTTAAAAATGCCCCTGCTGGCCAGTTCCAGACCCAGACCTCATCTGAAGGATCTGCTGGATGATGATCTCGACAATAAAATGATTGCTGTGGGCGAACACTGTTATGGCTGTACTGCCGGGCAGGGGAGCAGCTGTGGTGGCGCACTTAACGATTAGCCCTCTGGCCACTTGAGATTGTCCGATGTCAGACGAAAAAATAACCATTATTATCCCCGCGCTTAACGATGTTGAAGCATTAAGAAAACTCCTGCCTGATTTGCAACAATACCGCCAGCAAGGCCATGAAGTCTTGCTGGTTGATGGTGGCAGTGCAGATGCCAGTGTTTCTTTTTCCCGATTGCTGGCAGATCGAATCCTGATGACCGGCACCGGTCGTGGTCTACAAATGAATCTGGGCGCTGAAAATGCCAGACATAATTTGCTTCTTTTTTTACATGCGGATTCAACACTTCCTGATGATGCCCTTACAAAAATCGTCACCGCCCTGTCCTTGAACGACAAACACTGGGGACGTTTTAATGTGTGCTTTGATCAAAAAGGCTTTGCCTATAGTGTTATTGCAACCATGATGAATCTGCGTAGCAGACTCACGGGCGTGGCAACTGGTGATCAGGGTATTTTTGTAAAGCAGGATTCGTTTCATAGTGTGAGGGGATTCAGGCCTATACCACTGATGGAAGATATTGCCCTGAGTAAATCTTTGCGCAGGCTTTCATGGCCAGTTTGTCTGCGCTCTAAAATTCAAACCTCCGCGCGACGTTGGCAGAGCCAGGGGATCATTAAAACCATCCTGTTAATGTGGTGGTTACGTCTGGCTTTTTTTCTTGGCGTTAGCCCGCAGCGGCTTGCAAAAATGTATTACCCTGTTGCGCTAATAACGGATCAAGACAAATGAAGACACCCGCTGGCGCGGAATCGCATTCCAGATGCCTTATCCTGTTTGTCAGAGAGCCTGTAGCAGGACGGGTCAAAACCCGTCTCGAACCGGCACTTGGCATTAAGGGTACGCTGGCGCTTTACCGTCGCCTGCTGGACAGGCAGATCTCGCTGCTTAATCACTATCACAATGTCGATTGCCAGTTATGGGTAGAGGGTGATTCCGCTCATGAAGCTTTTAGTGAGTTCAATGGGCCGGTGTTCCAACAATTTGGTAATGATCTTGGTCTGCGAATGAACAATGCCCTGGCCAATGTATTAGATCAGTATGGCAGTGCCATACTGATTGGCTGTGATTGCCCTGAATACAGTCATGCATATTTTGACCGGGGGTTTTGGGCACTGGAGCAGGGGGCCGATGTAGTGCTTGGCCCGGCAAGGGATGGTGGTTATGTGTTAGTGGGATTGAGGCAGGTAGAAGAATTAATATTCAGGGGCATGGACTGGGGTACTGACGCGGTACTGCAGCAGACCCGGGAGTGCATCAGTGCGCTGGGATTAAACTATCATGAACTGGAAATCCTGCAGGACATTGATGAGCCGCAAGACCTGATATTGCTCAATGGCACTACAATGCTACAATAGAAAAATGGGCTGTCTATAATTCGGAAACAGATTCAGTTTGCTTCTGACTTTTGCCGGTTACTGAAGTGTCCATCACTCTGGCTTGTCTCAGTTCCAGTTTAATCCCCCGGGAATTTTGTTCAAGTTGTTCCAGCTTGACCAAAAGGAAGTCCCAGTCCAGAGCAAGCCACATAATGGTTGAACGCTTGCTTTCAGGTTCCCTGACTCTTTCAATCTTGACTGTCCTGAATAAGCCCAGGGAAGTTGCTATATCCTCTTCTCCAAGAACCCTGAAGTGATACTCCTCAATCTTACCCTTGTCGATAGCGGGGAAAATAATTTCTGTTTCACCTGCCAATAACTGATTCCGTACTTCAAGGTATGCTGATAGATTGTTCGCTACAGGAAGCTCCAAAGGTATTTCATACTGCTCATTGCCAATTTCTGCTTTTGCCTGACCCGCTTCCCAGTCAAAAGCAATGTGCCGACTACGTTTACCGATTCCACTTTGAATAAATGAATATGTCACAGGTTTTAATTCCCCGCTGCGTATGTCAGCAGTGAGTACGCTTTTCTCTTTGATGGTGCTTAGTGTCTTCCCAAGCATTTTCAGCCTGAGCATGGTATTCATTTCAACCTGCCCATTGTCACTTATTTGTAAAGAGCGTTCAGCGCTTGCCTTGAAGCCGCCATATCTTGCTTCGTATTCCGCGGTAAAAGGGGATGGAGTGTCGGCTGCAGCTGAATAGGGAAGGATGAAGAGCATGAACAGCCAAAGCCAGGACTGCTTTGGAAACCTGTAAAAATACAGATTATGGGTTATTAATTCGGGCAAAATATTTCGTCTCATTATCAATTGGAAAGCAAACTGCCCCGGATGTTCCCCGCAGGCGCTATTATGGTAGTGAACTCGTGGTTGTTCGTCCAGTTATCAGTTATGATTGCGACCTATGAAGTGCCTTGATTTTTCAGTAAAAAATCTTCTTTCGCGCCTTTTCTTCAGGGTGCTTTGCCGGCTTTTGCCAGTTATTTTTATTTTTCAGTTTGCCCCGGTTCAGGCTGTTGAAGTGGAAGGGCTTTATCAGGGAACGGTTACCGTGGAGTCACGTAATGATGAGAGGGAAAGGCTGAGCGCATTTTCAAATGTCTTCAGACAGGTGCTAATCAAGGTTACCGGGAATTCTGAGGTATTAACGCTGCCCCAGATACGGCGAGCCCTGAATAATGCCGATGATTATGTGGATACCTGGTCCTATCGCACTATTTCAGAATCTGACTCGGCGCTGACGGCTGCAGTCGATGCGACCCGTGTGGTTGCTACAGCACAGAGAGTTGAGCTCACTGTTAGTTTTTTTGAACCTGAAGTCCTGAGTTTACTTGAAACGGCTAATATACCCCTGTGGCCCGGTAATCGTCCTTATACCCTTGTCTGGCTGGTGGTGCAGGAAGAGCTGGGTGCTCGACAGATCGTAGGGGCCAGCACCAATGCATTTCCCGATGTCATGGCCTTACTGGATTTAGAAGCTAATAACAGAGCGCTGCCAATTCTGCTGCCAATTCTGGACTTTGAGGATATGCGAGCCGTGTCGGCAAATGATGTCTGGGATATGGATGCAGAAAAACTATTGCAGGCGTCACGTCGATATCAAAGCGAAAGTGTGCTGGTTATTCGCCTGTTCAGGACAGTGACAGGCGATGTCTTCGGGAAAAGTAATCATCTTTTCAGGGATCAGATATTTGAAGTGGAGATGTTTGAGCAGTCGGCAGAGTCTTTTATACAGGAAAGTGTGGCTTTGGCGACAGATGAAATCTCTGCTTACTATGCAGTCCTTTTATCTGGAACTGACAGTAGTATTGAAGTGAACCTGACCGTGGAAGGGATTAAAAGTGCCGAGGATTATGCGGCTTTGCTGGATTATGTTGCCAATCTAACTGATGTCAATGATTACCAGGTAGCCGCTGTTGAAAACCAGACTATAATGTTGCGTTTGTCCACTGGTGGTCAGATAAGGCAGTTGGTAGAAACCATTGCACTGAGTCGAACACTTGAGCCACTTGATGAGCTGATGAGGAATGACAACCAGGTTTTCATGAGTTACCAGTGGAATAATTAATCAGCAAGCCATGCATTTTTCCCCCCAGTTACCCTTTGACTTCTCCGTTTCCGAAAACTTTTCTTTTTCGAATTTTCTGGTGTCTGAAAAAAATGCAGAGCTACTGGAATTACTCAGGAGTTTTTCGTCCCATGATGATGTGATTACTTTTATCTGGGGTAACAAGGGGGTTGGCAAGAGCCATCTGTTACAGGCGCTTTGTTATGACAATGCTGATAAAAATACGACTGACGTCAACAAAGATAAAGCCTTGCAGTATCTGTATTTACCCATGCAAAAAATCAAACTGTTTGGTCCTGAAGTGTTTGGCAGTCTTCATCACATGGATGTCATTTGCATTGATGATTTTGATTCGGTGATCGGTGATAAAGAATGGGAAATAAGTCTGTTTGAATTTTTTAACCGTTCCCGGGAGCAGGGGGTCAAGCTCCTGGTAAGTGCAGAAAACTCTCCACGTGGTTTGCCTTTTTCACTGCCTGACCTGGCATCGAGAATGTCCTGGGGGGTGATTTATCAGTTGCATGAGCTGAACGATGAAGAAAAGATATCTGCGCTGGATCGTCGGGCCAGGGAAAACCACATGCCTCTTGATGCAGAAGTGTTGCAATATATCTACATGCGGCATTCGCGCGATTTACAAAGTCTTTTAATTGTTTTGGATAAGCTCGATCAGTTGTCTCTTGCAGAAAAGCGGCGCCTGACAATACCCTTTGTTAAAAAAGTTATGCACTGGTAAAAGCATTTTAATGCTTCTTGGCTATCTTTTTCCCTCCTCTTTTTTTTCTCTCTTTTTCAGGCTTTGTCTCAGTGCCAGCTTTGTTCATTCAGGGTGAAAGCATGGGCAGGCATTCCTGGCATTGCAGATAAAGCCCCTCAGGATCATTAAAGTCCAGCAGTGACTGTAAATTCCTGTTCAGTGAGCTGTAAAAATCAGAGATAACGCTATCGGGAGTTGCGGCAATCCTGCTGCCAAGCAAAGTCTTTATGGTGACATTATTGATCAGATCCTGGATAAGTTGCTGACCTGGTGACAGCGACTGTTCTATGAGTTGTACTTCAAAGTTATCCAGTCGTGCCATAGACGCGACAGATGCAATTGCCTGGTCGAGGTTGCCCAGATTATCTACCAGTCCAAGGTTAAAGGCATCCTGCCCGGCCCAGACTCTTCCTCTGGCAATGTCATCCACTTCCTCAATTGTCA
The DNA here is from genome assembly GCA_024644515.1 of Gammaproteobacteria bacterium. Taxonomy (GTDB): domain Bacteria; phylum Pseudomonadota; class Gammaproteobacteria; order Pseudomonadales; family Pseudohongiellaceae; genus Eutrophocola. The sequence goes on along the minus strand of JAHEHN010000019.1, from coordinate 37,705 downwards.
TATTTCTGGCTTCGGCTACCAGTCGAATAAATCGGTTGTAGCCATCTTCAAGATTAAGTTGAATAACATTGCTGGCAAGTTCAGGTAACTCTCTGCCAACTGAAAGAGCGCCAGCCAGTTCGGTCGTACCGATGCCATCTGTATTGATGCCCAATTTGTCGAAGCTTTGTTTGAAAGTAGGGTACAGGCCATAAATACCAATTGAGCCGGTGATAGTGCTTTCACTGGCCCAGATTTCATCTGCAGCAGTAGCAATCCAGTAGCCACCGGAAGCCGCTACGCTGCCCATGGATACTACCAAAGGTTTACCGGCATTTTTCAGTCTGGCTAATTCGCTACGAATGACCTCTGATGCAAAGGCACTCCCGCCAGGACTGTCGACGCGTAGCACCACGGCCTTGATATCTTCATCTTCCCTGGCCTGACGAATCAGGTCCTGTAATGAATCTCCCCCTATTTCACCAGGGCTGCCACGGCCATCATAAATCTGGCCGCTGGCAACAATAAGCGCAATCTTGTCATTACTTTTTTGCAGGCTCTTGATCTGATCAAGCCGTGCGGAAAGATAGTTTTTCATACTGATATACAAAAAACCGTTACCGGAAGACGCCGCACCTATCTCACTCCTGAGATAATCGTTTACTTCCTGACGGGACATGAGTTGGTCAGCCAGATTGCGTTCCAGTGCGAGCTGTGAAAAATCGCCATTAAATTCACCCAGCTGCTGATCCAGAGTATTGATAAAGGTATTAATAAATTCCGGCTCAAACTGTCGGGCGGCACTGACGTCACTCACGTACAGCTGCCACATATCTCCAAGCCACTTGGCGTTTGCCTCGCGAGCTTCTGCGGACATGTCATTACGCTCAAAGGGTTCAACGGCAGACTTGTATTCACCAACGCGAAACACATGGACATCAACGCCTAGTTTGTCGAGCGCATTACGAAAGTAGTATTGATAAGTACTGAACCCTTCCAGCCCGATACTACCCATTGTGTTGAGTATAATTTCATCGGCATGAGTGGCCAGGTAGTACTGACCCTGAGTGTAATTATCTGCGACAGCATAGACTTTTTTTCCGTTGTCCCGGAATTCATCCAGAGCTGTTCCGACTTCCTGTAATTTGCTCAGTCCGCTTGCGCCAAGATTGTTCAGGACCAGCACAATAGAGGAGATGTCGCTGTCTGTTGCAGCAAAATCAATTGCTGCGAGTAAATCTCTTAGTAATATTTCCCCGGTAGTGGTGTCACCAAGAGAGTCAGACATAAGGACATTAAGTGGATCGACAAAGGTCAGCTGGTCAACCAGTGTACCTTCCGGATTTATCAGCAGGGCACTTCCTGTTTCGACGACGACCGGAGGCTGACCAAGCATGGAGCCAATACCAAGCAAGACAATAATGATAAATATAAGGTTAAGGATAGTGGTGCGAAAACCACGGTAAAGCGTGGCTAAACCATGGAAAAATTTACCTAATGTACTGGAAGGTGTTGACATAATTCGAAGTGTTGTCCGCTCTGTTTGGTGCTTCAGGCAGTTTTGCGTGAGGCCCTGATAAAAATAATAGCCGAAAAAAACAGGATGAGACAGATTGCTGTTTCAGTCAATCCAGCCCACATTCGACCGGGAGTAAAGGCAAGCAATATCCCCTGAATCAGGAAAAACAGCACCACAAAGCATAGCCACTGCATACTTCGGGAGGACTTGCTGAACTGTCCGGGCAGTGTCAATGCCAACGGGATCATTTGTGCAATCAGGATGATCAGGTTAAACGAACCGCTGGTCCATTGAATCAGCACCAGCACTGCAAGCAACAGAAAACTTGCGCCAATTGTCACCCGCAGGGCTGACTTTGCTGACGTTTCAGATGTCATGAAGCAGATAGTTTTAAAGCGATAGAGGCCAGGCGTTTACCCAGGGCCTGACATAAGGCCGCTTCATGAGTGCTCAGTGTACTTTTATTTTCCGCGCCAGCTACGTGAGAGGGTCCATAGGGTGTTCCTCCACTTGTTGTTTCGCTTAGTGCAGCTTCCGAATAAGGCAGGCCACAATACAGCATGCCATGATGAAGCAGAGGCAGCATCATGGACAGTAATGTGCTTTCCTGACCGCCATGCAGACTTGCTGTTGAAGTAAACACGCCTGCAGGCTTGTCTACCAGGGAACCGCTGAGCCATTGTGCGGCAGTGCCATCGAGAAAATATTTCATCGGGGCCGCCATGTTGCCAAAACGGGTAGGGCTGCCAAGAGCCAGTCCACTGCAGTTAATCAGATCGTCCTCGCTACAGTATACGGCGCCTTCCGCCGGGACCTCAGCTTCGGTAGCTTCCGTTACCGTTGATACTTTGGGAACGGTACGTAATACGGCATTCATACCGTCAACTGATTCAACACCCCGGGCAACCTGTGTTGCCATTTCTGCCACGGAGCCATGAAGGGAGTAATAAAGCACAAGGATATAGGGTTTGTTCATTTAATAAGTTCCAGGGCGTTTTCCGGCGGGCGACCCAGCACTGCTTTATCACCGGCTACGACAATAGGGCGCTGGATCAGTTTAGGTTCTGTAATCATAGCCTGCAGCAATTGTTGCTCTGTCAGGGATGCATCATAAAAACCTGCTTCTTTATAGGCCTGTTCAGAGGTCCTGAGCAAGTCTCGCGCGCTGATCCCAAGTTTTTTGAGCAAGTCCCTGAGTTCAGTTTTTGTTGGCGGTGACTCAAGATAGAGAATAATTTCTGGTGTAATGTTATTGTCCTGCAATAACTGCAGGGTCTGGCGCGATTTTGAGCAGCGCGGATTATGATAAATCTTGATTTTAGTCATTTTGGTTTCTTCGTAAAAAGGGGGCTATGGTAGTCATCCTGACTTTATTAAACAAGGCGATATGAATACGCAAACAAATAGCAACAGACGCTGGTCACAATGGGCAAAACCGGAAGTAATCTGGCGTTTTCTCAGGTTTGTATTCAGGGAATCTCTGGATAATCAGGGACTGGAAATCGCCAAATCGTTAACCTACATGTCCCTGTTTGCTGTTGTGCCATTGTTGACACTGACCCTGGCCATTCTTTCGGCATTTCCCTCTTTCCATGTGTTCGGCAGCCAGATTCAGGACATGATATTCAATCGACTGTTACCGTCTTCAAGTAGTGAACTTGAAGTTTATCTGTCGGACTTTACCACGCAGGCAAAAAATCTGACCTGGGTGGGTGCTGTCATGTTACTGGCTACTGCCTATCTGATGCTGATTAATATAGAGCGCAGTTTTAACCAGATCTGGAAGGTTGGCCAACAGCGCAAGGGCATTGCCAGTTTTCTTCTTTACTGGAGTGTATTGAGTCTGAGCCCTTTATTGCTGGGTGTTGGTTTTGCCATGAGTTCCTATATCACCTCGCTAGCGCTGTTTGAAAAATTTACCGAAGTCTCTGGCATTGTTGGCGCAAGAAGCGTGGTTTTGAGTGTTTTTCCAACGATCCTGACCACTTTTGCATTCACGCTGTTGTATGTAGCGGTTCCCAACTGTGGCGTAAGACTCCGACATGCGCTGACTGGTGGCCTTATCGTTGCCTTGCTGTTCATCGTCGTCAAATGGGTCTTTGGTGGGTTTATTGCTACAGCAAGCTACGAGTTTGTCTACGGTACTTTTGCTGCAATCCCCATATTTCTGCTTTGGCTTTATATTTGTTGGGTAGTAATTCTCTTTGGCGCTAACCTGGTGCGGGCGATACCCGTTTTTCGTACCACCATCATCAAGGAAAAATTACATCCGACTTTGTTGGTACTGGCGCTGTTACACAAATTCTGGATGAGTCATCGACAGGGAAACAGTGTCAGTGTCAGGGAATTGATGGAAAGCGAGAGGCCATTTCATGATGACCAGCTTGATACCTGTATTGTGATTCTGCTCGAAAATAAAGTGATCAGAACCTGTGGGGAAAATGAGTACATACTAAACCGGGACCTGGGTGATTTGAGCTTCTGGGATATTCAGACATTATTGCCCTGGGGAATGCCCGGCAGGAAGGATCTGGAGAAGGAATTGCCTGCGTCAGTTGCTGAACACCTGGGCTCACTGAATGAGCTGGCAGCCTCGTTCTCCGGACTGGAAGACAGTGCACGGGAAAAATTCAGCGGCTCAATAGAAGGCCTGTTCCGCAGGGAAGTTGAAGATAGCGCATCGGTGACGCCCAATCCGCTATTTGCCGATTAATCAATCCTGACTGTTTTTTTCAGGAAATCGACGATTTCACTTACGGCAATATCCTCGGAGTCTGCATTTCCACGTTTCTTGTATTCAACCTGACTATTCGCCAGTCCCCGATCTGATACCACCACTCGATGGGGGATACCGATCAGTTCCATATCCGCAAATTTAACACCTGGACTGGTTTTCTTGTCCCGGTCATCCAGTAATACATCCATTCCGGCTAGTTGGAGCTCCTCATAGAGGGATTCACTGATGCTGGTGACTTGTTCTGATTTATGGGCATTCAGGGGAATAATGACGACATGGAAAGGCGCTATATTATCAGGCCAGATTATTCCCTTATCGTCATGGCACTGCTCAATAGCTGCCGCGACGATACGACTTACACCAATGCCATAACAGCCCATTTCCATGATTTTGGTTTTACCATTTTCATCAAGAACAGAGGCATTCATTGCGGTACTGTACTTGTTACCCAGTTGGAATATATGGCCAACCTCAATACCTCGCTTTATTGATAGAGTGCCATTGCCGTCAGGGCTGATATCGCCTTCAACCACTTTGCGAAGATCTGCTATCTCGTCAAAAGCGGCGTCTCTATCCCAGTTAACACCAGTATAATGGTGGTCGTTCTGGTTGGCACCACAAACAAAATCGGACAGTACTGCTGCGTCCCTGTCGACAATCACTTTGACAGGTATTTTTACCGGGCCGATAGAACCAGGTTCACATTTAATAATTGCCTGTATCTGCTCGTCGCTTGCAAATGTGAGCGGCGAGGCGACGCCATTTATCTTGCCGGCCTTGACTTCGTTTAGCTGGTGATCGCCGCGTAAAACCAGGGCGACAAGACTGTTCTCTTCTTTATCGTCTGAGAGAACCACCAGTGTTTTAACCGTATTGGAGGAATCTACGCCAAGCAGGCTACTGACTTCGTCAATAGTCTTGCAGTCAGGAGTGGAGACCAGAGCCAGTTCAGCACTGGCAGCAGTGTTGGTAGTCAAGGGTTCTCGGGAGCTTGCCATCTCGATATTCGCGGCATAATCACTCTGATCACTAAAAACAATTTCGTCTTCCCCGGAATCTGCAAGGACATGAAATTCATGGGATTTGTTACCACCTATATTGCCTGAGTCTGCTTCCACAGCTCGAAAACTGAAGCCAAGACGCGAAAATATTTTGCTATAGGTCTCGTACATGAGTTGATAGGTGTCATCCAGGGAGTCCTGGTCAAGGTGAAAGGAATAGGCGTCCTTCATGATGAATTCCCGAGAGCGCATCACGCCAAAACGTGGACGTCGTTCATCGCGAAACTTTGTTTGTATCTGATAGATATTGATAGGTAGCTGTTTGTAGCTGTTTAGTTCGTTACGCACAAGGTCAGTGATAACCTCTTCATGGGTAGGACCGAGACAAAAATCACGTTCATGTCGGTCTTTAAAGCGCTGTAATTCATCTCCCATCACTTCCCAGCGTCCTGATTCATGCCAGAGTTCGGCGGGCTGAACAACGGGCATGGAGACTTCCATAGCACCGGAATTATTCATTTCTTCCCGAATAATACGCGTCACTTTCTGCAGTACTCGCAGGCCAACAGGGAGCCAGTTATAAAGTCCTGAAGCCAGTTTGCGAATCATGCCTGCTTTGAGCATCAGTTGATGGCTGATTACTACGGCATCGGCAGGGGTTTCCTTGGTTGTAGCAAGTAGATATTTCGATGTGCGCATAATGTAGAACTAATACACCTTGGGAAATAGAGTAATCCATTAACAGAAAAAGCAGCCCTGAGGCTGCTTTTTCATAATAGCTTATAAATACTTGTGGATGTTGCCAAAAAACAAGAGTTTTATCTCTTGTTGAATCGTTTCAACAACAACTATCCAGCAGTATTAGAGAGCGAATTCTTTCAGCTTTTTCAGAGGAAGAACCTTAACTCGGGTTGTAGCCGGTTTTTTAGGAATATCCATAAACTCACCTGGACGGAAAGGGTTTGGAACATTCTTGCGTGCCGGACGAGCAGGTCGTTTAACTGCCTTGATTTTTAGCAGGCCAGGAAGAGTAAACTCGCCAACACCTCTTTTCTTGATATGTCTTTCAATCAGAACACCCAATTCGTCAAGGACAGAAGATACTTCTTTTCTGGCCAGTCCTGTATTTTCAGAAATTGTATTCAGGATCTGTGTTTTGGTGTATTTATCCTGGATTGCGGTTGTTGCCTTGGCAGGTGCTTTTGCAGTTGCTTTTTTAGCAGCAGGTTTCTTTGCAGCCATACTTGATTCTCTCTTGAATTCTGTTTAACGCAATTATAATGCGCATTTTTTATTTACCCCGAAATTTCCGGGAACCTTTATTGCAGTGCCATAATTTACTTCAGTTTACTCTTTTACCCGTTAAATACTCTGGTTTATATCTAAAGAGTCTGGTTGCCTTCATGATAATAAAATCAAAAGACGTCCCGTCACTTCAAATACTGGTCATACCTTTTCCATGAAGGAATCTGAATAAAAGTAACCTTGGCCTGAGTGATTGAGCAGATAAAAAACACTGGTATCCAGTGCTAAATTGCACATAGAAATTACGTACTCAACGAGATGCTATTTATAACGGAATAGCCAGTCACCGGCAAGGGCTTTCTGTGATCTTTTGTATATTTGGCGATCAAATTTGCTATACATTTTTAATAAAAAATAAATAATCAAAAAAACCTGCTCAATTTTGCCAATTAGCACCAAAAAAGTTCATCCTTGCTGCATTAATTTAGCCTATTATTTAATGCCAGATAAAATTCAAATGAGTTACAATACGCGATTTTTTGAAACCCGATAAACTGCTGTTTTTGGTGAAATACATGCCTATTTATGAATATCGATGTGAGTCCTGTGGGGTAGAACTCGAAAAAATTCAGAAGTTCAGTGATGCGCCGCTAACGGATTGTCCGTCTTGTGGAAAAACATCATTAATAAAACTTGTCTCTGCCAGTAGTTTCAGACTGAAAGGCTCAGGCTGGTATGAGACCGATTTTAAAAACAAGAATAAACCTGCGTCAGGTGCCACAACGGCAACACCAGCTGCCACCAAAGCAGGAAGTAGTGATAAAGACAGTTCGGCTTCGGCAAAGTCCGGGGAGACCGGGAGTCAGGATAAAAAAGAAAGTAAAGGGAGCGAGAAAGCTTCTGCTAAAGCGAGTAAAGACAGTAATAAAGGCTGATGGTTGCCATAGCGAATTTGGCAGATAGTTTGACCTATACTTTTACCCATATTTTAACCAATACAACAGGCTGTATTTACAGCATCAATTTAAGAACTTATTAACAGGAATATTTTATGCGTACGCATTATTGTGGCGAATTGAATGAGAGCCACATCGATCAGACTGTATCTCTTTGCGGCTGGGTACACAGGCGTCGTGACCATGGCGGAGTCATTTTTCTGGATTTACGGGACCGTGATGGTATTACCCAGGTAGTTTTTGACCCGGATACCGTTGAGACCTTTGCGACCGCAGAGCAAATCCGTAATGAGTTCGTGGTCAGAGTTCAGGGCAGGGTGCGTATGCGCCCGGAAGGAACCGCTAATGCGGAAATGAGTACCGGAAAAATTGAAGTACTGGGTAAAGAGCTTGAAATCCTGAATGCTGCCGACACTCCGCCATTTCAGCTAGATGAGCACATGGCGGTGCATGAAGATATTCGTCTGCGCAATCGATTCATTGACCTGCGTCGTCCAGAGATGCTGGGAAGAATGAAAATGCGCTCCCAGATCACCAGTAGCATCAGGCGTTATCTCGACGAGAATGGGTTTCTCGATATAGAAACTCCTATTCTGACCCGCGCGACACCGGAAGGAGCCCGGGATTACCTGGTCCCAAGTCGTACCCATCCAGGCAAATTCTTCGCGTTGCCTCAGTCCCCTCAGTTATTCAAGCAGCTTCTGATGGTCTCAGGCCTTGATCGTTACTTTCAGGTAGCCAAGTGTTTTCGCGATGAGGATTTACGTGCCGATCGCCAGCCCGAATTCACCCAAATAGATATAGAAACCTCTTTTCTTGATGAAAATGAAATCATGGCTATTTCCGAGACCATGATCAGGGAGGTTTTCAGCAAACACCTGGGCGTCGATTTGCCGGCATTTCCAAGGATGACCTATGAGGAAGCAGTAAGCAAATACGGTATTGACCGTCCTGATTTAAGAATTCCCATGCAGCTGGTTGATATCGCAGACTTGATGAAAAGCGTTGAATTCAAGGTGTTTAATGCACCTGCCAATGATCCTGATAGTCGGGTTGTAGTATTAAAAGTTGACGGCGGCGCTGTGCTATCGCGAAAACAAATTGATGCATACACAGATTTCGTTGCGATTTACGGTGCCAGAGGTCTTGCCTGGATCAAGGTTAATGATATTGATGGCGGTATTGAGGGGCTGCAGTCGCCCATCCTGAAATTCATGCCGGAAGAAGTTGTTGACAGCGTGTTAGAAAGAACAGAAGCCAAAACCGGCGACATCCTTTTCTTTGGTGCGGATAAGGCATCCATTGTTAATGAAGCGATCGGAGCTTTGCGCGTTAAGGTAGGTGAAGATCTGGAGATGCTGGAATGTGAATGGGCTCCGGTATGGGTCGTTGATTTTCCAATGTTTGAATACGACGACAAGGAAGGCAGGTACACCTCAGTACATCATCCATTTACGGCACCTTCATGTGCGCCTGACGAACTTGTTGATAACCCGGGCAAGGCCCTGTCACGTGCCTATGACATGGTGCTCAATGGTACCGAGTTGGGGGGTGGGTCTATCCGTATCAATAAAACCGATATGCAGCAGGCGGTATTTAAAATACTGGGTATCAGTCCTGAGGAAGCAGATGAGAAGTTTGGCTTCCTGCTCAATGGCCTCAGGTATGGTTGTCCTCCCCATGGGGGTATCGCTTTCGGACTGGACCGCCTGGTGATGATGATGACTGGCACACAGTCCATAAGAGACGTGATTGCCTTTCCCAAGACACAGTCAGCTGCCTGTCTGCTGACCAACGCTCCAGGTGAAGTCAATAACAGGCAATTACGGGAACTGAACATCCGTTTACGTGAACAGCCGAAAGCGGCTGAAGGCCAGGTAAAGTCGGTCTGAATGAAGTTTATCCTGGCCTGGAAGATGGAGGGAGATGCTGCTCAGTCGGAATGCGCAAATGAAAGTTCTCGGTGATTTGCTGAGGGTTTTGCGCCAATGCCAATATTTCTGATGCGGTAATGGAACAATTAAACCCTGAATCCTGATACCATTTCCTCACTTTGTCAGTTCAACGAAAACGGCCGGGTGTTGCAGGATCATAAATGACTATCATTCTAGGAATTGACCCGGGGTCGCGCCTCTGTGGTTACGGGCTCATCAGCGCCAGAGGCAACAAACTCGACTACCTTGCCAGCGGCGTCATAAAAATGGGATCCAGTCCATTTCCTGAAAGACTCCACGCTATTTTCACCGACATATCCGATATCATTGAAGAGTTTGCCCCTGCTGCAGCGGCTATAGAAGATGTTTTTATGGGTAAAAATGCGTCTTCGGCGCTCAAGCTTGGACAGGCACGAGGCGCGGCTATTGTAGCCTGTACCCGATACGATTTGCCTGTTGCGGAATATTCCCCAAGAAGAGTGAAACAGGCGCTAGTTGGCAAAGGGCAGGCAGAAAAAAGCCAGGTACAGCAAATGGTAAAATTATTGCTAGGACTTGCCAGTGTACCGGCAGAGGATGCTGCAGACGCCTTGGCCATTGCAATTTGTCACGCCAATACTGAAAGCACCCTGATTCGGATGGCGGGAGTAAAGGCCGGCAGACGCGGCCGCTTACAAGCGTCTGACTGACGAGGAAGAGATTTTTTCAACTATCCCCATGGCTGTGAAACTGAAAGGAAACAATAAAACCAGATGATAGGCAGAATTAGCGGAATCTTACTGGAAAAATATAATCAGCAGGCCTTGATTGATATCCAGGGTGTGGCATACGAAGTAGAAGTGCCGCTGAATACATTTTTTAACCTGCCTAGTCCTGGCGCTGCAGTTACCCTGCACACACACTTCGTCGTGCGTGAAGATGCCCAGTTATTGTTTGGCTTTCTAGAAGAGCGGGAGCGAGGCTTTTTCCGGCTCCTTATTAAAATTAATGGCGTCGGCCCAAAACTGGCGTTGGCGATGTTGTCCGGAATGGAAGTTTCGGAATTTGTGCGCTGTGTTCAACATGATGATGTGAAAAGCCTGGTTAAATTACCCGGGGTTGGTAAAAAAACTGCCGAGAGGCTGATTATTGAAATCAAGGACAAGTTAAAAGACTGGCAAGGCAACGAGCAATTGTCCGCGCCTGACGGTGGTGTTGCGCCGCGCCAGGGTAATGGCAGTATTGAAGAAGCCGAAACGGCTCTTATTTCCCTTGGCTACAAGCCACAGGAAGCAAGCCGTGCAGTTATTACTGCGGTAAAGATACTGGAAGAGTCAGAGCTGGAAGCAGACAGTGAAAATCTGATTAGAACAGCCCTTAAGAATATGTCTTAATGAGAGCCAACCTGGCTGGTATAACGAATGCGAGAAGAAGACAGAATAGTTGCTGCCACTGACACCAAAACCGAGGATGTTCAGGAAAATGCCATACGTCCTGCCAAACTGGCGGATTATATTGGGCAGGAAGTTGTCAAAGAGCAGATGGAAATTTTTATCAGTGCTGCCCGCAAAAGGTCAGAGGCACTTGATCATACCCTGGTGTTTGGTCCTCCGGGGCTAGGCAAGACAACCTTGTCACATATTATTGCTAATGAAATGGGTGTTTCACTGAGAAGTACCGCAGGCCCGGTTCTGGAAAAAGCAGGAGATCTTGCTGCCATGCTGACCAATCTGGAAGAGGGCGATGTACTCTTTATTGATGAAATTCATCGTTTGAGCCCGGCGATTGAGGAAATTCTGTATCCAGCCATGGAAGACTACCAGCTGGATATTATGATTGGTGAGGGGCCTTCTGCGCGTTCATTAAAACTGGAACTGCCGCCATTCACACTGGTTGGAGCCACAACACGTGCGGGGCTGTTGACTTCTCCCCTGAGAGATCGTTTTGGCATAGTGCAGCGACTTGAGTTTTATTCCATGCAGGAGCTCAGCCTTATCGTTGAACGTTCGGCCTTGATAATGAATATAGAATGTGACGATGAGGGGGCTGTTGAAATAGCCAGACGCTCACGGGGAACACCACGAATTGCGAACCGGCTGTTGCGTCGTGTGCGCGATTATTCCCAGGTTAAAGCCGATGGAAAAATAGCTGGAGCCATTGCTGAAACAGCTCTTGATATGTTGAGTATCGATAAAAATGGTTTTGATCACATGGATCGTCGACTGTTAATGACGATGATTGAAAAATTTGATGGTGGGCCGGTAGGTGTGGATAGTATTGCTGCCGCCATTAGCGAGGAAAGGGGGACGGTTGAGGATATTCTGGAACCCTACCTGATTCAGCAGGGGTTTATTCAGCGAACACCACGTGGACGTGTTGTTACCCAGTTTGCCTATCGCCATTTTGGACTTGATATCAGTGGGGCTGCGGAAGATTTTCTGTCTAATGCTGATGGCGAAGTCGATAACGATTAGATTTCCAATGTCGATACATACTGTATGAGTGGATATGGTTTCAGGCCACTCAGATATGTTTCGATAAGAGAACATTAGCAACAATACATATGATAGTTGCTAGCAGATGGTAGTAAGGGCTATTAGTAATAATGATATATAGAAGCGAAATAGAGGTACTAGATGAGTGATTCGCTGAGTTTATGGAACTTGATTTTAAACGCGAGCTGGCTGGCACAACTTGTGATGCTCAGTCTTTTTCTTATTTCAGTGATGTCATGGGTCATCATAGTGCAGAAGTGGATCATTATTTCTGATGCAGAAAAAGAAGTGTTCAGTTTCGAAAAGCGTTTCTGGTCTGGAATGGACTTAAGCCAGTTATACCGTGATGGTTCTACTAAACAGAAAAATAATACCAGCATGATAGGCATGGAAAACCTGTTTCGATCGGGCTTTAAAGAGTTCACACGGTTACGACAGCAGCCGGGCATTGAGTCTGATGCTGTTATGGAAGGTGCCGGACGTGCCATGCGTGTTGCCTTGGCCAGGGAAGAGAAAGTGCTGGAAAGACACTTGCCTATTTTGGCCACGGTTGCTTCTGTATCAGTTTATCTGGGGCTGTTCGGAACCGTATGGGGAATCATGAATACCTTTGTCAGTCTGTCAAATCAGAGCCAGGCGAGCCTTGCAGTGGTAGCACCCGGTATAGCGGACGCCTTACTGGCCACTGAAATGGGGTTGTTTGCCGCCATTCCCGCAGCTATTGCCTATAACCGTTATGCTGCAAAAGTTGATTCAATTATTCACAGCTACATGACCTTTACCGACGAATTTTCGAGTATTTTGCATCGTCAGGCACATACCAGGCGAATAGAGGAATAAGTAGGGTGGATAGACCGCGCCGAAGAAAACAAATGGCAGAAATCAATGTCGTCCCACTCATTGATGTGATGCTGGTGTTATTGATTGTATTTATGATAACTGCACCGCTTATTACCCAGGGTATCAAGGTGGATCTGCCCCGTGCTGATGCAGAGCCGGTAGAGAATGCTGATGAAATCACCCTGGTGGTTTCCATCAACGCAGAAGAAAGCTATTTCATAAGTCTGGGTGCTGAAGAAGATCCGCAGCCGGTTGCCCTGGAACGGATCCAGGAAGATGTCGAAAAGATTCTTGCACAGAACCCGGCGGTACCCGTTTTTGTGGAAGCTGACGAATCGGTAAACTACGGCGTGGTGACTCGTTTAATGTCTACGCTGGCCACTGCGGGAGCTGAAAATCTCAGATTGATTACCCAGCCGCCTGCAGCTGAATTGTAGTCGGCAATATCGAGCTGGATCTGTAACCGGAACCACCATGAAAAAATTCCACCCAATGGCATTGTTACTGAAGTTTGAAGGTTACCCGCCAGCAGTAATTGCCTCGGTTGCCATGCATGCCTGTTTATTTCTCTTCATATTGGGCAAAAGTGTGGATAGTTCTGATTACGTTACTGTTGAGGATCCCGTCATCATTACGGCAAGTGCTATTGATGTAAATCCGCAACGCCTCAGGCGGCTTGAACGACTGGAGCAAGAAAGAGTAGCAGATCTGCAACGCAGGCAGCAGGCGCAACGAGAAGAAAGGGCGCGGCAGGAGCGGGAAAGAGCTGAGACTGCAGCAAGGGCGGAAAGGGAAGCAAGGCAAGAGCGGGAAAGACTGCAAGCCCTGGAGCAGGAACAAAGACAGCAAAGAGAAAGAGACGAAGCCAGAAGACAAGAGGAAGTCGCTCGTCAGCGTGCCGCTGAAGAAGATGCCCGCAGAAGAGAACAGGAACGTCTCGCTCAGCAACAGGCTGAACGTGAGGCCGCAACAAGAGCAGCGCAGGAAGCTCAGGCAAATCAGATTGCCAGTGAAAACCTGATAGTCGCCGAATACGCAGGTATAATAAAGCGCATTATCAGCCAGAATTGGCAGATACCGCCCAGTGCCCGCAATGGCATGATGACGGAAGTACGACTGCAATTGGTCCCTACGGGAGAAGTGGTTGCAGTAAACATTATTCAGTCCAGTGGCAACGATGTGTTTGATCGTTCAGTACTGCAAGCGGTAGAGCGAGCAGATCGATTTATTGAACTGCAGGATCTTGATAACACAGTTTTCGAACGAAATTTCAGAACGTTTACATTGGTTTTCAGACCAGAGGATTTATTGCGATGAAAAAGCCAGGCCTAATAGCAATTACTATTATCCTGACAAGCCTGTTTTTCACTTCACCAGGTTATGCCCAACTGCAAATTGTCATTACCCAGGGGGTTGATGACCCGGTTCAGATTGCCATTGTTCCTTTTGAATGGAATGGCTTTGGCTTGCTTGAGGAAGATGTCGCAGAAATTGTTAAAACCAACCTGCAGAATAGTGGTGAATTCAGAGCGATTGCTGAAGCCAATATGCTGAGCACGCCCCATGAAGAGCAAGAGGTGTTCTTCAGGGACTGGCGTTTCCTGGGAGCTGACTACTTATTGATTGGAAAGGTTGTCGATAATGGGGCTGGTGGCCCGCTGCAGGTGCAATATGATTTTTTCGATGTATTACGGGAAGACAATCTTATTTCAGAAGTCGTCAGTGCAGGCAGAAATCAATTAAGAGATGTATCCCACGCTATCAGCGACAAGGTTTTTGAAGAAGTGACTGGAGTCAGAGGGGCTTTTTCCACAAAAATTCTGTATGTGACCTCTCAGCGTATTAATGCTGATCTGACTTATTATCAGTTGAACATGTCCGATGCCGATGGTGGACGCTCCCAGGTGCTGTTAAATTCGCAAGAGCCCATTATGTCGCCAAACTGGTCGCCAGATGGACAGAAAATTGCCTATGTCTCATTTGAATCTACGCGTCCACGAATTTATATGCAGGAGCTGGCAACAGGTGGACGGGAAATGTTAACCGAATTTACCGGAATCAACAGTTCTCCTGTGTTTTCTCCCGATGGCACTAAAATGGCCATGGTGCTATCAAAAGATGGAAATCCTGATATTTATGTTATGGATTTGCGCACACGGGACCTGCGCCGGGTAACCAACCATTTTGCTATTGATACAGAGCCTAGCTGGACTCCCGATGGCGAATCACTGATTTTCACTTCAGAGCGGGGCGGCAATAGCAGACCCCAAATTTACCAGGTTTCTCTTGATAGTGGATGGGTAGAACGGCTGACTTTTCAGGGCACTTATAATTCAAAGGGCTTGATGCTGCCTGA
Organism: Gammaproteobacteria bacterium; assembly: GCA_024644515.1. Taxonomy (GTDB): domain Bacteria; phylum Pseudomonadota; class Gammaproteobacteria; order Pseudomonadales; family Pseudohongiellaceae; genus Eutrophocola. Next base: position 22,664 of record JAHEHN010000019.1, on the reverse strand, counting down.
TGGCGTTAATTTACTGATGATTCATCGTGAAAACACCGGTGACGAATACCATCTGGCCATCCAGAATATAGAGCGTGGAACAATCTTTGAACTAACCTCAACAGCGCTGGATGAATCCCCCAGTATTGCCCCTAATGCCAGCATGGTGATCTATGCCTCTAAAGCCGGAGATCGCGGGATATTAAACGCTGTTTCCATTGACGGACGTGTCAAGTTCCAGCTACCATCCGCGCAAGGTGATGTCAGGGAACCCTCATGGTCCCCATTTTTTGACTAAATTTGCAAATTGGTGGGCAATATCAACAATAAGGTATTGTTTTACAGGCTAAAATTTTAGAGAATTGAGCAGCTTTGACCAAGTACGCGCAAATTGCCCTTATCGGCACGCAATCAGGCAGAAGAATCCAATCAGGTACGAAAAAACAAAAGTTAACTAACTGATTATTGGAACTGACTAGCAATTGGTTAGCCCAGATTTGATATATAAATAGTTAGCTACATTAAACTAGTTAACGCATAGTGAACAAGAGGAGTAGGTATGCAAACTTTTAAAGCATTCAAATTAGGTATGGCGCTGATGATGGCTATAGCCCTGGCTTCATGTGCATCAAGCGATACCGAAGACATGTCAGATTCTTCTGATATGGGTATGGAAAGCTCTAGCTCTGCAGCTAGCTCCAGCTCCGCTACTTCCAATGCAGCAGATATGGGTGATGGATTAACTGCTCGAGAAAGGCAGCAGCGTGATGACTCTCTGGCCATGACAGTCTTTTATTTTGAATTTGATCGCTCCGATCTCAGTGCTGAAGCCCGGGCTGCTCTGGTTCATCATGCCAATTATCTGAAAAGTAATCCTTCTGCACGTTATCGTCTGGAAGGACATGCTGATGAACGTGGCACACGTGAGTATAACCTTGCGCTAGGTGAGCGTCGTGCCCAGGCAGTTGAACGTTACCTGCAGGTTCAGGGTGTTTCCTCCAATCAGCTTGAAACCATCAGCTATGGTGAAGAAAATCCAGTTGATACTCGAACCACTGAAGCAGCTTATGCCTTGAACCGTAGGGTAGAAGTTCACTAGAAATTAACCTGTATGAAAAACAAGCCGGGTTCGCCCGGCTTATTTTTTTCGGGGAAATTATTTTTATGCAGATATTTGTCAGACTAATACTTATACCGGCATTTGCAGTGTGCAGTGTTGTTTTTTCGCTTGGCGCCTTAGCGCAGGTGAGGGTAGTAGATGCCGGAAGTTCGCAGGAAAACCAGCAACAGGTACCTGCCAGTAATAATTCCCAGAATGACATAATGGTTAATATGTATCTGCAGCTTGAAGCATTGCAATCGGAGATACAAAACCTTCGTGGCCTGGTGGAAGAGCAGTCCTATCAGATCAAGCGAATGCAGACCGAACAGCGTGACCGTTACCTGGATACTGACTCCCGCCTGAGTGAAATAAACAGCCAGGTCCAGTCATACCCATACCATAGTGGTCAGCCGATAGCAGGTATAAGTCCGGCACCCTCCGTCATCAATCCCATAACGGACAGTAGCGCTAATGCCAATGGCTCATCCAACCTGACAGCAAATAATCAGCCGCTTACCAATCCTGTTGCTGGCGGCGCTGGTGTTGCTGTTGCCTCACCACAGACAGAACAGCAACTTTATCGTGAAGCCCTTAATCTTCTGTTGGAAGATGAGGCGTTTACTGAATCAATTAATCTGTTTCAGCAGTATATAGAACTCTATCCAAGAGGTCGTTATCTGACCAATACGCTTTACTGGCAAGGGGCTGCCATGGAATTGGCAGGGCTGCATGCCCAGGCAATTCTTGTGCTACAACGGTTAATCAGCGAATTTCCGGCGGATGCCAAGGCCCCAACTGCCTTGCTTCGGCTTGGCACGGTTTATCGTAAAATGGGTGAAAACGCCCAGGCCGCATCACAATGGCGACGAATTGCACAAGACTATCCGCAGAGTGTTTCCGAGATTGAAATTGCCAATGAATACCTGAATGAAATCAGTAACTGATCCTTCTCCCTCTTTAAATACTTCAAGAAAACCATGAGCGCGACACTGCGTATTAGCGAAATCTTTTATTCCCTTCAGGGCGAAGCCAGAACAGTTGGGCGGCCAACCGTTTTTATTCGCCTTACCGGTTGCCCGCTACGCTGTCAGTATTGTGATACTGCCTATGCCTTTAGTGGTGGAATTATTTATTCTCTCGATCAAATTCTCCAGGAGCTGAAACAATACCGAACAAAATACATAACTGTGACTGGTGGTGAACCGCTTGCCCAGGAAAATTGTATTGAGTTGTTGGGCCAGCTTTGCGATCTGGGTTATGAAGTTTCATTGGAAACCAGCGGGGCAATGGATGTCTCCAGAGTTGATGAACGCGTAATCAAAGTGCTTGATCTGAAAACTCCGGGCTCCGGGGAAGTGAAGAGAAATCTTGAGGCTAATATTGCGTATCTGAACAGGTTGGACCAGGTTAAATTTGTCATCTGTGACAGGGAAGACTACGAGTGGGCCTGTGCAAAAGTAAACCAGTTCAAGCTTACAGATGCAGTTGATGACGTCCTGTTTTCACCAAGTAACGAGGAACTTGAAGCCCGTGAATTGGCCGAATGGGTACTCGCTGATCAGCTGGATGTCAGACTACAGGTGCAATTGCATAAATATCTCTGGGACAACAAACCTGGACATTAAGGATGACCGCAAAGATTAATAAAAGAGCTGTCGTTTTACTTTCCGGAGGACTGGATTCAGCCACCTGCCTCGCCATTGCCCAGGAACAGGGCTACGATTGTTATGGGCTTAGTTTTGATTATGGGCAAAGACATCGTGTAGAGCTGGAAGCAGCAGAAAAACTGGCCAAATTAGCAGAAATTAGTGATTACAAAATTATACCTGTGGATATGCGGGGCATTGGTGGATCGGCGTTGACTGATTCTGCGATAGCTGTCCCGGAAGAAGAAAGTGAAGGCATTCCTGTTACCTATGTTCCGGCTCGCAATACCGTATTTCTGGCCTACGCGCTGGGATGGGCCGAGGTACTATCAGCCAGAGCTATTTTTATTGGTGTTAATGCTCTGGATTATTCCGGTTATCCGGATTGCCGCCCAGACTTTATCAAGGCCTTCCAGAAAATGGCTAATCTGGCTACCAAGATGGGGGTAGAGGGCGAGTCCATTGAGATCAAGACACCTTTAATTCATCTGACAAAAGCCGAGATAATCAGCAAGGGCACCAAGCTGGGGGTGGATTACAGTAAAACCACATCATGCTATCAGGCTGACGCCGCTGGCAGAGCCTGCGGCAAGTGTGACAGCTGTCGTTTGCGGAGAAAAGGCTTTGCCGAAGCGGGTATTGATGATCCTACCCTTTATTGCGAATAAAACCAGGTTCGCCCCGCTTGATATAAGGCTCGATTAGGGCTTGTTTTTTTTTACTTTTTGAGTAGTATGTGCGCCTTTGTTTTAGGCGATGGATCTGTTCAGCAAATGCTGGCGTATACAGGTCAAAAGCTTTTAAAGCAAATACAGTCTTCGCTGTTTAAAGCATGATTTTCAGCTATGTTTTAGACAAGAAATGAAGGGAAAGTTTTGGGGCGTTAGCTCAGTCGGTAGAGCAGTTGGCTTTTAACCAATTGGTCGTGCGTTCGAGTCGCACACGCCCCACCACCATAAAAAGGTCTGGTATAAATTCCAGACCTTTTTTTTGCATTTTTTTTGAGTTAATTGGCAGCTATACCAATTTATCTCGCAGACATTATTTTGCGGCTGCCCGCCTTAGCCGGTCATTGAGCGCACTACCAAGATCTTCTTCGGGGAATGTTTGGGCGATTATTTGTTTGAATCCCAGTTGATCAATTTCATGAAGAGCGGCATATAGTCTTGCGCCAGCCTCCTCAAGGGAGCCATTGGCACTTAACCAGAAAACATTACCGGATATATTGCCGGCAGGCTTTTTCCATAACAGGCAGGCTGAACTTTCAGTTTCATGATCTTCCAGGGGGTTGGTACTCAAAACAAGTGGTGTCATTGGGCTGTAATGTTTGAGGGCGCTGCCTGGAGCCACAGCGGGTCCCTGAGTGACTGATGAAGCAAGGTCGGTCAGCTTGATCCCGGCGCGATTTTCAATTTCAGTTTTACCCAACGCGCCATGTCTGAGTAAAACAGGAGCAGATTCATTCCTCGCATCAACAATAGTTGATTCGAGTCCAAGGGCGCTGGGTCCACCATCAAGAATATAGTCAATTTTATCGCCCAGGTTGTCAGCTACATGAGCGGCAGTAGTGGGGCTTATGTAGGCAAAAGGGTTGGCGCTTGGTGCGGCTAATGGAAACTCAAGGCTTTCTATCAACTGGCGAAAAACCGGATGTATCGGGCAGCGAACACCAACACTGTCCAGACCGGCAGTAACAATATCAGGAATAACCTTGGCTTTAGGCAGGATAAGGGTTAACGGGCCTGGCCAGAACAAATCAGCAAGATGTCTTGATAGCTGATTAAAACTGGCAATGCTTTGTGCAATGGAAACTGAAGCGACATGACAGATTAATGGGTCAGTCGCGGGACGCCCCTTGGCCTGGTAGATATTTTCACAGGCGGAGCTATTAAATGCATTCGCGGCCAGGCCATAAACAGTTTCTGTCGGGATAGCTACCAGATCGCCATCACGTAAAACACCGCGCAGCAATTCAAGGTTTTCATCTGTTGGTTGGAGAACGGAAGCCATTAGCGATTAATTATGATCGTAGAAAATTGGTGAGCAAAGAATAAACAGCTAACTGTGTCGCGTCCAGCTTAAACGGTTACAAAGCCGGGTGCTGAAAGTTTTCAGTGACAGGTATTCGGCGCTCTTTTTGCATAAGTCGGGAAATCTAATATGGTATATTAGGCGTCCTTATGAGGTCTTTAGAAAGTTTATGACATTACTGAACAAGAATACCGAATCTGAGTTCGCTGCAGAGCGAGCCTTTGTAAAATCCTATCTGGACAAGGTGCCTGGCAAGTGCGCAGTGTCTGACGATAAGACTGATGAATTAAAAAAGAAAATCAGCATGTTGTTACATGAGCGTAATGCAGTTCTGGTTGCCCATTACTATACCGATGCCTTGCTGCAATCACTGGCTGAAGAAACTGGCGGCTTTGTTGCCGATTCACTTGAAATGGCTCGCTTTGGCAATCAGTCAGAGGCGCAAACGATTGTGGTAGCCGGTGTTAAGTTCATGGGCGAGACAGCGAAAATTCTCAATCCGGAAAAAACAATCCTTATGCCAACACTTGAGGCGACCTGTTCTCTTGATATTGGATGTCCTGCAGATACTTTTGCCAGTTTCTGTGATGCGCATCCTGATCATGAAGTGGTGGTCTATGCGAATACCTCAGCTGAAGTAAAAGCCCGGGCAGACTGGGTAGTGACCTCTGCCATTGCTCTTGATGTGGTGGAACATCTGATCGCTGAAGGCAAGTCCGTGATCTGGGCGCCGGACAAACATCTGGGAAATTATATTCAGAAAAAGACCGGCGCTGAAAACATGCTTATCTGGGATGGCGCCTGCATCGTGCATGAGGAATTTAAAACCCGTGCGCTGGATACCATGCGTCATTTATATCCTGATGCAGCAATACTGGCGCATCCAGAGTCGCCAATGGCAATACTGGAGCAGGCTGATGTGGTTGGTTCAACAACACAGATTATCAAGGCGGCTTGCGAAAGACCGGAAAAGACTTTCATCGTGGCAACCGATGCCGGAATATTTTACAAAATGCAACAACTGGCGCCGGACAAGGAGTTTATTTTGGCACCAACAGCCGGGGAAGGGGCGACTTGTCGCAGTTGTGCCCAGTGTCCCTGGATGGGCATGAATACTCTGGAGTCACTTTATGATTCGCTGTTAAACGGTAGTAATGAGATTCACGTCGACCCGTCATTATGTGAAAAGGCAATGGTTCCCCTGCAACGTATGCTGGACTTTCGTCAATCACAGCAAGATGCCTGAATAGAAAAAGTCTAAAAACTCAAGGGAACTATCGGTAGTATCTGTTCTGAAGATTACGAATGTAATCCAGACGTTGCTGTATGCGGGCTTTGAGCAACCTGTCATTTTCCATATTGAGGGCAAGGTTAAACTGGTTGCGGGCACGGGTAAAATCACCAATGGTAATGTAAAACTCGCCTCGGGCCTGATGAAGTTTACTGATATTTCCGGCTTTCCCCTGAATTTCTGCCAGTTGGTACCACAATTCCGGATCATTTGGTCTAACCAGAGATTGTTTTTCCAAAGCGGCAGCTGCATCGCCATAGCGACCATTGACATTTAGCGTTTTCGCATAGGACATGGAGAGAGGGTGGTTGTCAGGGTTAATTCTCAGGTTTTTCTCGAGAATGCCGAGAGCCTTTGGAAAATTTCCAGCTTCACGAGCAATGTCTGCTTCCAGCATGACATAGGTAATTCGGGTAGAGTCCTTCTTTAACAGACTGTCCAGAGTTTGCGAGGCCTGAACATGCTGGCCGTTATAAAGTTGTCCCAATGCAATGCCATAGATCGCAGCATCTTTCTCGACACCATTGAGCTGCGGTAAATCTCTTTGCAAAGCCTGAATTACGGCATCCTTGTTATTGGCGTAATGCAGTGTGGCCCTTTGTTTCATAAGCAGGAACTCAATGCTCTGGGCATGCTGGACCGGTGGCAGTACATTGGAGCGGTTTTTGCTGTCAGCTATGCGATTCTCATCAAGAGGATGGGTCGACAGGAATTCCGGTAATCTGCGGGAAAAGCTTTGCATACGCATCATCTGTTCAAACATTCCTGCCATGTCGTTGGGATCGAAGCCGGCATTGTAGAGTGTACGAATGCCAATACGATCAGCTTCCTGTTCATTACTCCTGCTGTAACGTAACCTGTTTTCCTGGCCGACAGCCTGAGTGGTCATCAGTGCTGCCTGACCGGCATCACCACCAACTGTTGAGGCAATAATAAGGCTGGCAAGCAGGCCAGCAACACTGGGCAGGGCACTTTTCTGCGCTTCCTGGACTGAACGTGCATAGTGGCGCTGACTTATATGTGCCAGCTCATGAGCCAGTACAGAGGCAAACTGACCTTCGTTTTCTGCAAACAGGAAGAGTCCGGCATTGACGCCTACAATGCCGCCCGGGGCGGCAAAGGCATTAAGAATTTCATTGTCGATTAGAACGAATTCCAGGCGGTGGTCGCGAAGTTCGCTTTTCACTGCCAACTTGTAGGTCAGGCTGATGATGTACTCCATCATCAGCGGGTCATCCAGCATCGGGGTTTCCCTGCGGATCTGCCTTAACAGCTCCCTGCCAAACTCGTATTCCTGCTGGGTAGAAATGGTGCCAGAGACGGAGTCACCTAATACCGGTAAATTCACCTGTCCATAGGCCTGGCTCCCCATGCTCAAGAGGATGAGAATGAGTAGAGTGGCTTGCATGAAATGGCGTCGTATTGGCATTGCTATATTATTTTGGGGAAGTTTTAGGATAGAAACAGGTATTACACCTCTTTAGACCCTTAATAATACACATTATTACAAAGCTTAACTCGGTTTTTTACCGTGCACTTGCTAAAATTGCGTGATGCAAACCTCAATTGATATAGAGCTTGATTTGTGTGGCCTGACTTGCCCACTACCTCTGCTGAAAACCAAGCAATCCCTGAACAAGATGCTACCGGGGCAAGTCGTCAGGGTAGTGGCAACTGACCCCGGTTCTGAGCGGGATTTTCAGGTTTTTATGCAGCAAAGTGGCAATAAGTTAATTCAAATTGAAAAGTCAGACGGCAAGTTTTATTACTGGATTCAAAAGAGTTGATATTCAAACGCCCCAGCCGTCACCAGATGAGAAAAGTGACTGTCTGGAATTACCGTTAATGTTGGTCGTGGATGCTAACGTGCGATGAAAACTAATAATAGGCAAAGCATGATTAAAGTATTTAGTGGACTGTATGAACGCTACTTTTCCGAAGAAGAAGCGCTAATCTTCACACTCTTACTTGTTGCAGGGACAGTTATCATGCTTACCATGGGCGGGGTGATAGCACCGCTTTTATGGGCCATGGTACTAACCTTCATGTTGCAAGGGCTGGTGAATTCGCTGGTAAAAATCAACGTGCCCCGGCGTATTTCCGTTTATCTTGTCTATGTCCTCTTTCTTGGCGTCACCCTCATCATTTTCCTGTTTTTTCTCCCTTTCAGCTGGAGCAGGCTTTCCTTGTTCATTGAAGAATTGCCTACTATGGTTAATCAGTTACGCTCCCTGTTTTTACTTTTACCAGAAAACTATCCTGAGCTTTTTTCACAAACCCAGGTGGAGCAGTGGTTGGATAATATGCAGGGTGAAATAGGGCAGTTAGGGCAAATTCTGTTGTCTTATTCGGTGGCCAGTATTACCAGGCTGGTGACGATTGTGGTCTACACTATTCTGGTCCCCATCATGGTCTTTTTCATGTTGAAAGACTCTGAAAAGCTCCTCAATTTTCTCGAGAGCTGGCTACCTGAAAAACGTCCAATCATGGCCCAGGTGTGGCATGAAATGAACGACCAGCTGGCCAACTATATTCGCGGTAAAGCTCTGGAAATATTTATTGTTGGGACTTCCAGTTTTGTACTGTTTTCACTTTTTGACTTGAACTACCCCTTGCTTCTCGCGGTGTTGGTCGGCCTGTCGGTCATAGTGCCCTATGTGGGTGCTACTGTTGTTACGGTTCCGATATTGCTGGTTGCCTTTTTTCAATGGGGCTTTTCTGGTGAACTGGTACAGATTTTAGTGGCCTACACTGTTCTGCAGCTGATTGACGGAAACATCCTCGTTCCGCTGATTTTCTCGGAAACCGTCAATCTTCACCCCATTGCTATAATCACTGCTGTGCTGGTCTTCGGTGGGCTGTGGGGGTTCTGGGGAGTGTTTTTCGCCATCCCGCTGGCCACTTTTCTGAAGGCCGTCATCAGGGCCTGGCCAATTAGCAATGCTGCAGATAACGCTGTGTGACCCTGAAAGTCCCCGTTGTTTTCCGGTGTTAAGTTGCCTTGGGTTAAGCTAATATTAGCCCCTTTTATCGCGCCTCCGGTCTGAACAGGGTCAATATTTATTTTGTCTCTTGGCCAGCTCAGCCGATATGAGATTTATTACCAGGCAGGAATTATAAAAAAACTGTCTTAACAAGATGATTTGCAAAGCATTTTGGCAGACAGCAGGTTAGAAATCAGAGATTATTTGTGAATATGATAAAGGGCAGTATTGTTGCAATTGTTACCCCGCTGCAAGCAGATGGAAGTCTTGATTTGCCTGCTATGTCACGTCTGCTGGAATGGCATGTTGAACAGGGGACTGACGCGATAGTGGCAGTAGGGACTACGGGTGAATCCGCCACTTTGGACATCGATGAACACTGCACCGTTATTACTCATGTAGTAAAAGAGATAGCCGGAAGAATTCCTGTTATTGCCGGTACCGGAGCCAACTCAACTACTGAAGCCATTGAGCTTACCCAGGCAGCAAAGAAAGCCGGCGCTGATGCCTGTCTTTTGGTAACGCCTTATTACAACAAGCCAACCCAGCGAGGCCTGGTTGAGCATTATCGTAAAATTGCTGAAACTGTTGATATCCCGCAGATTTTATACAATGTCCCGGGCCGAACTGCCTGCGATATGTTGCCGGAAACCATAAGAATTCTATCTGATGTGCCCAATATCGTGGGTGTAAAAGATGCCACTGGCGATATGGCGCGAGGCAAAGAAGTGTTAGAGCTTTGTGGTAAAGATTTTGCAGTCTATTCCGGGGATGACGCTACCTCACTGGAATTGATGTTGGCTGGCGCAGTTGGCTCCATTTCTGTAACCGCAAATGTGGTTCCCGCCGCTCTTCACGAAATGTGCTCGCTGGCAATAGCGGGCGAGGCCGATGCGGCGAATGTAGTTAATAACAAAATTGCCAGTTTGCATGAATTACTGTTTCTGGAATCAAACCCGATTCCAGTGAAATGGGCTTTGAAAGAGATGGGTATGATAGGGCCCGCAATCAGGTTACCACTGGTCGAATTTGATGAAAAGTTTCATGGCAAATTACGTGAAGCCCTTCAACAAGCCGGTGCCTTGTAATGTGCGACTAGAAAAGTACTAATTTTAGAGCGGAAGCCTTGATACTGTATAAAATAGTAAGTTCTTGGCAAAACTAACAATTAATTCCAGAGATAAAAATAATCAAAACAAACCAGAAAATAACTGCTATGCAAGTAAGTGAGGCGTCCGCAAAATTACCCGCAGGAATAGTTGCTGCTCCAGGGCTTAAAATAGCCGCGAGAGCAGGTTGTCTTGTGTCCCTGTTTACACTTTGCGCTTGCTCCATGCTTTCCTCGGTTCCCATCCCAGGTCTTGACTATATTGCCGGGGAGGAAGGCCTGTTGCGTGACAGAAAAGCTGATTACCTGGAAGCCGAAGTATTGCCGCGCACCACAATACCATCCGAATATGATAGTTATATCATTGATGACCTGATGGTTATTCCTCAAGTGCCTGATAATAGCACTCAGGCATTTCTTGATGCACCAAGGCCACGAGCTTTCAGTGGGCGTTCTGAAAGAGGTGTCGTTATTCAGCGTATGAGCGGAGACAGCTGGGTTGTGGTTGATGTCAGTCCCAGTGAAGTATGGCCGAGAATCAGGGATTACTGGACCAGCAAGAGCATTGGGGTCGCATTTGAAAGCCCAACCAGAGGTGTTCTTGATACAGGCTGGTTCGTGCTTGCAGGTAATAGTCTTACCAAAGAAAAAATACGTGTGACGGTGGAGCCGGGTTTCCAGAATGACAGTGCCGAAATTCGTTTGCTGCACCTTGCTGTAGGTCAATCAATACCGGTACTTGATCAGGTGAATTGGCCAGAGTCATCCACCGATCCCGAGGTGGAGTATGACTTTCTAACGGATTTGTCGAACTATCTGGTGGATGTGGCTGATCTTTATCAGGCATCTACCGTTTCTTTTCTTGCTGAAAATATTGATGGCCGCGGTAAGGCAAACATTCTCAGTACACCGGGTGGAAAAGACATCCTGCATCTCGAAGCCGGCTTTGATCGAAGCTGGGCGGCGATCGACAGGGCCTTGCGAAGAGCTGAAATTGAAATAATTGCTGGCAGTATTGATCAAGGCGTTTTTGAGGTTAATTATGTTATTCCAACAGAAACCGATGAAGAAGAGCCGGGGCTGTTTGGCAAAATCTTTACGTTAAATGGCGTTTTTAGCAAGGATGAACCTCAAGAATATTTTTCCTTGCAAATTCAGGTGCTGGATCTTGATGGTGAAGTAGAAGTTATTATTGAATCAATAAATGCAACGCAGCAGCAATCAGATAGCGTCATTGAAGCTGAAAATTCCCTGTTAAGACTACTCCGCAATAATATTGCATAACGAAATTATCCTGTCAGGTTTTCGGAAAAACCTGTTTTTTACCTTAATTTAGAAAAAATAAGTAATAGAGTGTATTGGAGAAACTAATGGAAAAACGTGAAGAACTTTATTCGGGCAAAGCTAAATCTGTGTATAAAACAGATGCCCCTGATCTTTATGTTTTGCAGTTTCGTGATGATACGTCTGCTTTTGATGGATTAAGAGTAGAGCAGCTTGAAGATAAGGGTAAGGTAAATAATATTTTTAATGCCTTTATTATGGAAAAACTCGATGAAGCGGGAATAAAAAGTCATTTTGTTGAGCGAATCTCTGATACAGAATCAGTGGTTAGGAAGCTGGAAATGATTCCCGTTGAATGTGTCGTCAGAAATCTGGCCGCCGGAAGTATCTGTAAGCGTTTTGGCATCAAGGAAGGCACTGAAGTTAATCCGCCTACTTTTGAATTTTTCCTCAAAAATGATGAATTACATGATCCTATGATCAATGACTATCATATTGCTTCTTTTGGCTGGGCAGATCCTTCACATATTGAAAAGATGAAAGAAATCACTTTCCGGGTTAATGGCGTATTAAAAGAGCTTTTTCTGCAGGCCGATATGCTACTGGTTGATTACAAACTTGAATTTGGTGTCTATAAGGGTGAGATCCTTCTCGGTGATGAGTTCAGTCCTGATGGTTGTCGTATATGGGACAAAGATACTCGAAAAAAAATGGACAAGGACAGATTCAGGCAGGAGCTTGGCAATGTTATTGAAACCTATAAAGAGGTAGGAGAAAGATTGGGCATAAATTTTAATTGATGTTTATTTAATCTTTTTCAGTTATCAGCACACTTGATCCATTTTTCTATTATCACTATTCGCAAGTAGGCAGAGACGTATATGACGACAGCAACAATGATAATAATTGTATTGTTATCAGTGCTTATTTTGCTGGCGATTTACTCCGTTTTTCTATTATCCAATAAAAACAAAACCCGCGAAGGTGATTCAATAGACGTATTGAAAGAGCGTCTGCAATCCAGACAGCTCGAAATCGAAAAGCTACAGAACGACAGTCAGAGCATCCATTCAGATTTTCAGCAAGTCACTGAAAAAAATTCACTGTTGCGTGAATCTGTTTCACGCCTTGAGACTCAACTAGCGGAAGAGCGCAGTCAGAATCAGGAAAAAATCCAGTTACTGGAAAATGCCAGGGAAAAAATGAGTCTTGAATTTAAAAACCTGGCCAATGAAATCCTTGAGCAAAAAGGCAGGGCCTTCACTGACAGTAACAGACAAAATATAGAAAGCATTCTTAAACCGCTGCAGGAAAAAATTCAGCAATTCGAGAAAAAAGTCGACGATACCTACGATCGGGAGTCTAAAGAAAGGTTTTCACTGGCCAAGGAAATTCGAAACCTGCAGGATTTGAACCTGCGTATCAGTGAAGATGCAGTAAATCTCACCAATGCCCTCAAGGGTGATACTAAAACCCAAGGCAATTGGGGTGAATTTGTACTGGAGCGTCTGCTGGAAAATTCGGGGCTTCGCAAGGGGAGCGAATATGTTATTCAGAAAAGTTTACGCACCAATGAAGGGGGTAATCGACAGCCTGATGTAATAATTCATTTGCCCGAAAGCAAGGACGTTATAGTTGATTCCAAGGTAAGCCTGGTAGCCTATGAGCGTTATTATTCTGAACCGGATGAGAGCAAAAAAAATACTGCACTGAAAGAGCATATTCAGTCAATAAGAAATCATATTCGGGACCTTTCCAAAAAAGATTACCAGAATCTCCAGGCTGTTCGTTCTCTGGACTTCGTCATCATGTTTCTTCCCGTGGAATCGGCTTTTGCCTTGGCTGTACAAAACGATCAGAGTCTTTTTACCGAGGCTTTCGATAAGAATATAGCATTGGTCGCCCCCACTACCTTGATGGCGACCCTGCGAACTATCCAGAATATTTGGCGTTATGAACACCAAAACAAAAATGCGCTGGAAATAGCCAAGGGCGCAGGAGCAATGTATGACAAATTTGTCTCCTTTACCGAAGACCTTGAAGATATAGGTAAACGACTTGATCAAACACAAGTTTCTTATGAGCAGGCGCATAAGAAGCTGGTTTCAGGAAGAGGAAATCTGGTTACCAGAGTAGAGAAACTCAAAACATTAGGTGCCAGGGCAAGCAAATCACTAGCCGGGGCGGATACAGAAGAGTCTTTAAAACATGATGTTCCGGGAATAAACAATCAAGTCAGCTCTGACGAAAATGCTGACTAGCTTCCTGCTAACTTAAAAAACATATGACTGATCTTTCCCCCATTAACGCTTTTTTATCTTGCCCAACACCCTCGGCATGGGTGGATTGGGCATTGGAAAATGAGGAATTGATGTTAATCGATCATGCCAATTGTGAAAAGAAAGCTGCTGCAACCGCTATGAACCTAATGTATCGGTATGTTGATAAAACAGAGCTGTTAAAGAAGATGTCCCAATTGGCCAGAGAAGAACTTTTGCATTTTGAGCAGGTAGTCACCTTGATGCAGGAGAAAGGTATTGCTTATACGCACATTTCTTCTTCACGTTATGCATCTTCATTGCGCGAACATATGCACACTCATGAGCCAGCCAAACTGGTAGATACGCTAATTGTGGGCGCTTTTGTAGAAGCGCGGTCCTGTGAGAGGTTTGCAAAGATAGCTCCTAAACTGGATGAAAAATTACAGCGTTTTTATGGCTCCTTATTACGTTCCGAATGCCGACATTTTGAAGATTACCTGACACTAGCTCGTCTCTATCAGGACGCCGACATTTCGGGAAGAATTGCTTTTTTTGCCAAGAAAGAAGCTGAATTAATTGTGACGCCCGACGAGGAATTCAGGTTTCACAGTGGTGTTCCTGTCTGATATTTTTTGATATCTACCGCGGGTTCTATTGTCGACAGTTATCTGGTCGATTTAAGGAATTTCCAACCTTCTTTTCAAGGTCATCCAGTTGTGTGCAATTAATACCATTATTTCCCTGCAGTGCTACAAATCGCAGTATCGGTAATGACTTAAGAGCATTGATGTTGGTAACCCGGTTGTTCCTTAGACTCAGGACTCTCAAGTTTCTCAGTGACAATAAAGGTGAAAGATCACTAATTTGATTGTCGCTAAGCTCAAGTTGTTCCAGGTTTGGCAGCGCATTGATGCCGGCCAGACTTTGTATTCCCGCTGAAGGGCAGGCAAGTAATTTCACGGTGGCAGGATCCTTGCTAGCTGCATTGGAAAGATACTGATTCAGGCAACCCTGAAAATTCGCATCATTCAGCAGGTTTGGAGTAGGGGGTGCGCCGGTTGGTGAATAGACGACATTATCATTAAGTACAACCTGATAACGGCTACATGCAGAAATTGTGAATGTCAGTACTATTACTACAGCCGTTATATATTTCATAAGACTCCCTGGTGAGATTATGTTTTTTCTAGCTGACAGACCTTTTGCCCGAGGTGCTCATTATGCGCTGTGATTCATGAATAATGCCATGCTCTGGCTAAAGGTTTTCAGAATTATTTATTTGTTAATTGTAACTGGCTCACTGTCAGGCCTGAGGTGGTATTTCAATTGCAGTGTAGGTAGTATTGCGCGTTGCTGATATTCTTATTGTCGGTATAAAAATTTAATGAGTAAAGGACAGGAAATATGAAATTTTTACCTTTTGCAGTCCGCTGCAGTGCGTTGACGGCAATCTTTCTTACAAGTTTTGTCATGGCCCAGGATTTGGAGTCAGATGAAGGAAAAGCCGGATATAGCATCGGCGTTAATATTGGTATGAACCTGGTGAGCCAGATGCCAATGGATGATCTCGATGCCGATGCGCTGGTTGCCGGTGTCAGAGATGCTCTAAACGGCGAGTTGAAGATGAGTGAAGCCGAAATTATGGCGGCTATTCAGGCATTTTCCACTGCTCAGCAGGAACGTATGAATGCTCAGGTAGAAGCAGCTGCCCAAGCGGGCCGGGATTTTCTTGTGAATAATGCTCAGCGCCCTGAAGTAACAACGACGGCATCAGGCCTTCAGTATGAGGTTTTGACACAAGGTGCGGCAGGTGCAGTAATGCCTGAGGCCACTGATACCGTAACAGTACATTATCATGGCACTCTGATCGATGGCACCGTTTTTGACAGTTCAGTAGAGAGAGGCGATCCGGCATCATTTCCTTTAAACGGTGTTATTGCCGGTTGGACCGAAGGGGTTCAGTTGATGAAAGTTGGCGATAAGTTCCGCTTTTTCATCCCGCCTGAACTGGCTTATGGCGCAAATGGTGCGGGTCAGCTGATTGGTCCGAATACTACTCTGGTGTTTGATGTTGAATTACTTGAGGTTCAGTAAAAACCCTCGTGGCAAATAAATCAGATGTTGCAAGTACTGTGGATTTAAACAGCGGCCTGATTGATTTTATTCAGGCCTCACCCACGCCTTACCACGCCGTAAATACCCTGAGTGCCGCACTGAAAGCGGCCGGTTTTCTCAGCCTGAATGAGAGTAAACCCTGGAAACTGAAAAAAAGGCAGGGTTATTTTGTAACGCGGGGTGGCTCTTCAATTATTGCTTTCAAGACTGGCAATGATGATTTGGCCAGCACTGGAGTCAGAATGGTGGGGGGCCATACCGACAGCCCTTGCTTGAAGATAAAGCCCCAGCCCGAAATCCATCGTTATCGGTACGCACAACTTGGTGTTGAAGTTTATGGCGGGGTACTACTCAATCCCTGGTTTGATCGAGATCTGTCTATTGCAGGTAGAATTGATTACAGAGAAAAAAGTGGCAAATTGTCTCATTGCCTGATCAACTTTGAAAAAGCTATAGCCGTAATTCCCAGCCTGGCGATCCATCTCGATCGGGAAGCCAATGAAAATCGAAAGATTAATGCTCAAACGGATATCATTCCTATTGTTACCCAGCTAGGCAAAGATGGGTCTATAGACTTGAAAGGTATTTTGTTGGAACACCTGCGTTCAACGATGAAGCTTAATACAGCCGAAAAAGTGCTAGCCTATGATTTGCGCCTTTATGATGTTCAGCCACCGGCCTTGACAGGTATGCATGAAGAATTCATCGCCGGGGCAAGGCTGGATAATCTCCTGAGTTGTTATGTCGGCTTACAAAGTTTACTGCATAGCAATGATAAGCATGCGAGCCTGTTAATTTGTACCGATCATGAAGAAGTAGGAAGTATTTCTGCAAACGGGGCAAAAGGTCCTTTTCTGGAATCTGTTCTTGAGCGAATTGCAGAAACGCTGGCAACAGCTTCTGCTGAAAGCAAACGTCACATTCTCGAAAACTCCATTATGTTTTCTGTCGATAATGCTCATGGCATTCATCCCAACTTCCCTGGCAAACATGATGATAAGCATGGGCCGCTATTGAATGCTGGACCTGTCATCAAGATAAACGCTAATCAACGTTATGCTACGTCCAGTGAAACATCGGCGTTTTTCAGACAGCTCTGTGAGGATAGTCATGTGCCGATTCAGGCTTTTGTGGTCAGAAATGACATGGGTTGTGGCTCTACCATCGGGCCTATTGTCGCCGGTGAGCTGGGGGTAAAAACCCTTGATATCGGCGTGCCTACATTTGCCATGCATTCGATCAGGGAAATGGCGGGTGCAAAAGATACTGTCTACCTTGCTTCAGCTCTAACTGCATTTTACAACCGCTAAAATATATCTGACTCTTACCCTGATGCTGTTCTTCAGGGTTTTTGTCTTTTCAAATTTCTGATCAGATATCTCACCGGTAACACCACCCCTATTTCATCTTGATTAAGCGGCAGGGGCTCTCTGCTGATAAGCGATGCAATATATTCACCCAGCAGCGGGGTAGTTACCAGTCCACTGGAACCATGGGCAATGTTTATATAGAGGCCGGGATAATAATCAGGAGTTGCCCTGATTTCCTGTCGGCCATTTCGCTGATAGCCAGAATAGATGCTTGCAGTTAACCGGTTCTTTTCAACCGGGCCAGCGAGCGGAAGATAGTCCGGCGTTGAGCATCGTCTTCCGACTCTACTGCTAATATTACTTTCACCGTTTTTCTGATTTGCCTCAAGAGGCTGATGAAAAACTGGCGATATATGACTGAGCATCTGAAAATTAAGCTCTTGCATGGCAGCGGATTCATTTGACATGTTTTCATCTGTGGTGAAACTGCCGCCAACAGTAATGCGGGAGACATCCTCGTCACCCCATGGAATGACGTAGCCCTTTTTTCTTACAGCGCATTTCATACGGCCGGATTCCAGTCGTGAGTTGTCAAAATTAAAGGAATCTGTTTGACCGTAGTTGAATAAAGCCGGGTAATTATTTTGATGTACCAGGCCAGGGGTCGCTCCGTTATTGCAAATAATCAGGGCATCAAACTCTTGATACTCTTGGCCATGCGGGGCAGTTATAGCGACCTGCCATTGCCCCTCGTGAAAGTTGATTTCTGTCACCTGCCGATTAGTGAAAAGCTTTATATTTTCCTGGTTTGTCCATGCCTGGCATAGGGCAACAGGGTCAAGGCAGCCGGCCTGAGGAAATAAAAGTCCGTCATCATTGATAACCAAACCTGATATTTCTGTGGCCTGCCTGGCATTAAGGCTGGTGATGAAATCGGAATCATAGAGGTGCTGCGCCACCAGTTTGTGATATTCATCAAGCTCCTTTTCATCACGTGCCAGCTGCACCAGCCCGCTTGCTTGCCAGCTAAAGTTGTGACGCTTTGCCAGGTTACGATAATGTCGTACCGCATACCTGAAGGCGGACAGGCGAAACAGGTTTGCAGGTGTTAATTGTCGCCCCGGGTTGAAATGAACAATACCGCGCGGGTTTCCCGACGAGCCACTGGCAATGCTGGTATTTTTCTCCAGCAAACTGACGCTATAACCTCGTTGAGCAAGTGCATGGGCGGTCGCAGAGCCCGCCAGCCCGGCACCAATAATTCCGATATTGCTGATAGGGATCTCTTTTTTCGTCCAGGGAGTTGACCATGACTGATCACGATGACCAGCCATATTGACTGAAGCTGGCATTACTGCGGACAGCATTTGCCGTTTATTGCCGTACCCTGTGCGCTTGCTCACGTTAAAGCCAGCTTGCTTGAGATTTTCCCTGACTATTCCGGCAACAGAATAAGTGGCCAGTGTGGAGCCCGATTTACTGAGTTTGGCAATGATGCTGCAAAGATTACTATCCCACATGGCCTCATTTTTAGAAGGGCTGTAACCATCCAGGTACCAGGCATCAATAATCGGAGCGGGAATGGATAGTTGCTGAAAAGCAGCCGGCGCCTCGTCATAAAGCAGATCAAGGGTGAAATGGCGCTGTCGCTGTTGAAACACTATTCTGTGCAGACCCTTGCCTTGTTCAGGATAGTTATCCAACAGATGTTCTGCAAAGGGTTGAAGGCTGGAAGGCAGAGTTTTATAAAATCTGCCAAGGTCTTTTCTTAAAACCGGATGCGCTTCGCAGCTGAGAAAGTGCATTCTGCTTTCAGGCTGGGCCAGTTGGCAAAAGCGTTCACAGGTCACCAGGAAATTAAGTCCAAAACCAAAGCCACATTCGCCTATCACAAGAGGGGTATGACCGACATTGGCCATGCGGCTTTCCAGGTCGTTGCCATGGATAAATACATGAGCGCTTTCTTCTATGGGGTTACTGGCTGAAAAATAGATGTCGCCATAGGTGTCAGAACGCGGCAGGCCATTTTCCTCCCAGGTGATAGAAGCGTTTGCCAGTATTGTTGTGTCCTTACTGCTACTGATGGTTATTCCCTGTGCATTAGTTTCAAAGCAGGGGAGTATACGATCTCAAACAGATTGATACATCCTGCTCATAGGCAATGACGGGTGTATTAAGTTAAAATAGCGTCTTTTTTCAGGTCAGATACCTATGTTAGAAGTAAATATCCCCCTTGAGACCCTAAAAGACTGTCAGGAGCGCGTTAAAGTGCTCAGGGGGTATCTTTGACTTTGATGTCAAGCAGGAGAGGCTGGCGGAAGTAGAACTGGAACTGGGTGAATCCGCGGTCTGGGATAAACCTGAGTATGCCCAGGCTTTGGGAAAAGAGAGAGCAGATCTCGAAAAGATCGTCCTGACAATTGGTAATCTGGAGCAGTCTTTTGCAGACATTCAGGAGCTGGTTGAACTGGCTCGGGAAGAAGATGATGAAAGCCTGTTACAGGAGGCTCTGGCAGACCTGGATGACTCCATTGTCTCGTTGGAAAAACTTGAGTTTCTGCGCATGTTTTCCGGCGCTATGGATGCCAATAATGCCTATCTTGACATACAGGCTGGATCGGGTGGTACCGAAGCCCAGGACTGGGCAGAAATGCTGCTAAGGATGTATCTGCGCTGGGGAGAACAGAAAGAATTTAAAACTGAACTGGTTGAGGTGTCTGCCGGGGAAGTGGCCGGTATCAAAAGTGCCACACTTCACTTTGAAGGAGATTTTGCCTTCGGCTGGCTAAGAACAGAAACCGGTGTTCATCGACTGGTTCGAAAGTCACCCTTTGACTCCGGTAACAGACGCCATACCTCCTTTGCTTCGGTTTTCGTTTCTCCGGAAGTGGATGATGATATAGAGATTGAGCTGGATATGAGCCAGGTCAGGGTAGACACCTATCGAGCCAGCGGTGCCGGTGGACAGCATGTCAATAAGACAGATTCAGCCATCAGGCTTACCCATGAACCCACTGGCATCGTTGTACAATGCCAGAATCAGCGCTCACAACATAAGAACAAGGACATGGCGATCAAGCAGTTGAAAGCCAAGTTATATGAGCTGGAAGAACTCAAACAGAAAGAAAGCCAGCAGGAAATTGAAGATGAAAAAGCGGATATTGGCTGGGGCAGCCAGATTCGTTCCTACGTGCTGGACCAATCAAGAATCAAGGATTTACGGACAAATGTTGAATCCAGTAATACCGGAGCGGTGCTTGATGGGGATCTCAACAAGTTTATGGAAGCCAGCCTGAAAATGGGGCTGTAGAGCACAAACCGATTAATTCACCAATTTACTAGCGGAATAATAAATGAGCGATTCGCAACAACCTACTGGATCTGCTGACGGCAGTGATGAAAACAGACTGATAGCACAACGGCGCGACAAATTGAACGC
>JAHEHN010000019.1:0-2104 GCA_024644515.1 Gammaproteobacteria bacterium | reverse complement strand
AAGCACAACGGAATGCTTTTCCTAACAGTTTCCGCCGCAGTGATTATGCCGCTGACATTCATTCATCCTACGCAGACAAAGACAAAGAGGCCTTGGCAGAGCTGGCAAAGGAAGCCTGTGTGGCTGGACGTATTATCAGGATGCGTGGGCCATTCATTGTGATTCAGGATATGACGGGACAGATCCAGTTGTATCTGAATATTAAAGAGTTTCCTGAAGATGAAAGAGCGGAAATCAAAAGCTGGGACCTTGGTGACATCATAGGTACCCAGGGGCATATTTTTCGAACAGATAAAGGCGAACTGAGTATTCGGGTTAAGGAAATTACCCTGCTAACAAAATCCCTGCGTCCGCTACCTGATAAACACAAGGGATTGACAGATACTGAAGTGCGCTATCGGCAGCGCTATGTGGATCTGATTGCCAATGAAGATGCTCGCGAAACTTTTATCATTCGCTCCAGAATTGTCAGTGCCATTCGAAACTTTATGAATGAACAGCGCTATATGGAAGTCGAAACACCAATGATGCAGGTGATTCCAGGTGGTGCAGTGGCAAGACCTTTTATTACTCATCATAACTCTCTGGATCAGGATATGTATTTGCGTATAGCGCCAGAGTTATATCTCAAAAGACTGGTGGTGGGAGGTTTTGAACGTGTGTTTGAACTCAATCGCAACTTTCGTAACGAAGGTCTGTCCACGCGCCATAATCCCGAATTTACCATGCTGGAGTTTTATCAGGCTTATGCGGATTATCATGATTTGATGAGTCTGACAGAAGAAATGTTGCGCAAGATAGCCCATGAGGTCATTGGCTCAGGCAAAATTACTTACCAGGACGTTGAGCTGGATTTTGACAAACCATTTAAGCGCATGACCCTGCTTGATGCCATTATGGAAAAAGTTGATGGCGTAAATATCGCGCAACTGGAAAACCATGAAGAGGTGTCTGCATTGGCCAAATCCATGGGGATTGCTGTGAAAGATAATTGGGGAACTGGAAAAATACAGCTGGAGATTTTTGAGGAGAAGGTTGAAGAATCGTTACAACAACCAACCTTCATCACTGAATATCCGACTGAGGTCTCTCCACTGGCAAGACGCAATGATGATAACCCTGCAATCAGTGATCGTTTCGAACTGTTTATCGGTGGCCGTGAAATTGCCAATGGGTTTTCAGAGCTTAATGATTCAGAAGATCAGGCAGAGCGATTCAAAGCCCAGGTAGCAGAGAAAGATGCAGGAGATGATGAGGCCATGCATTTTGATCAGGATTATATTACTGCGCTTGAATATGGAATGCCTCCGACTGCCGGCGAAGGGATTGGTATTGACCGGTTGGTGATGCTATTTACAGACTCTGCCTCAATTCGAGATGTGCTGTTATTTCCACACATGCGCCCGGTTAATAGTTGAGCTTCAGGTTGAGCCCCAGATCGAGTTTTTCATTAAGCTTTTTATCAAGTAACAACATATTCGGGGGAATAAGGTGAGTTCAAAACCCGGCGCCAGGACAATCAAACTTCATCCTCACTGGCTGGAACACCTGCAAGCTGAATTCAACCAGGATTATATGATTGCACTGCGTGAATTTCTGAAACAGGAAAAAGCGCATGGTAAACAGATATATCCGCCTGGTGAGCTCATATTTAATGCATTAGACAGCACCCCCTTTGATAAGGTCCGCGTAGTCATTCTCGGACAGGACCCCTATCACGGACCAGGACAGGCTCATGGCCTTTGCTTTTCCGTCCCGCCGAGTGTTCGAATACCACCTTCGTTGATTAATATTTACAAGGAAATAAATACTGATCTTGGTGTAACGGCTCCTGCGCATGGATATTTGCAAAGCTGGGCGGAACAGGGCGTTTTGCTGTTAAACGCAGTATTAAGTGTTGAAAAAGGTAATGCCGCCTCACATCAGGGAAGAGGGTGGGAGCGCTTTACTGACAAAGTAATATCGCTGTTGAATGAAAAGCGTGAGCACCTGGTTTTTCTGCTCTGGGGAAGTTATGCACAGAAAAAAGGCCAGATCATCGATCGGGACAAACACCTGGTGTTGCAGTCCCCCCATCCTTCGCCGCTATCTGCCCATCGAGGCT
>JAHEHN010000043.1:4020-10172 GCA_024644515.1 Gammaproteobacteria bacterium | reverse complement strand
CCTGTGCAAAGACTCCTGCAGATTACGGCTATGATTTCAGTTCTTCAGATCCCAATCTGAACCCCTCAATTCAGAGTGGTAATGGCCAATTTCCGACTATCAACTCGGCGCTTGACCCGAATACTGTGGCCGGTTGGCCGCGTCCCTGTACGGCGTTCAACTCATGGGTGCCTTTGTTCGCTACCGTTGTTGGTTTCAATGCGGCTTCCCCAGCCCATGATCGCGGTGCCAGAGCAGACGTCGATGGTGACGCAATCTTCGGTGAACTGACTTACTTCCTTACAGATGCTTGGGATTTGACCGTTGGTTTCCGCCGTCATGAGCAGAATAATACAAACTGGAATACCCTGGTACAGGATGCTGTTGCCGCTGGTAAAGTTGAAGCGCGACCTTTGATTTGGGATAGAGGCTTTGCCGATCCGGAGGGGGCTGTAAGAATCGCCCCTGATTCATCTTCTCGGGTCCAGTCTGATTTTGCCAAAACTACCTGGAAGTTTGGTACCAGTTACGATCTCAATGATGATGTGATGGTGTATGCCAGCTACTCGGAAGGTTTTAACTCCGGTGGTATCAGCACTATTGCTGACTCTCTGGGTATAAATCAGATCCCATTTACTCCTGAGACCATTGAAAACACTGAGTTTGGTATACGCGGTGATTTTCTTGATGGAACCTTGCGAGTTAATGCAACCTATTTCATGACTGATTGGGTTGATATTCAGGCTGCTTTTTCAACTGTTGATAGAGCAACTGGAGACCCAATCACTGAAGTATTTACTGCTAATGCCTCGGATGGTGAAGCGAGAGGTCTGGAACTGGAGATGACCTATTTTGTGAATGATAGGTTGCAGGTGGGTGCAAACCTTGGCTTTCTGGATACCAAATATGTAAACCTTAAGCCAGGTGCACAGCTTACCGAAGATACTGAATTCGGTGGCGCGCCAGATGAAACTTACGCTGTATATGCTGATTACAACTGGAATATGTTTAATGGCGAGATCAGTTCGCGCCTTTCAGGAAACTACTTCGGTAATTTCTGGCGTTCCAGCATTCCAAACTTCCGTCAGGATGTATATGGTGGTGGAAGTTCACCAGCAGGTGATATCTGGCGCTGGAATGCCCGTGCGGTATATCAGCCAAATAATGCCGACTGGAGAATAACTGCTTTTGTTAACAATATCTTTGAAGAGAAATTTCTCAATTCAGGATTTATGGACAGCATTTGGCAGTTTGATTTCAGTGGTGTAGATGCACCTAGAGAATGGGGCCTGGGCTTTGAAATGAATTTCTAAAACCCGCTTTGTTCTATCAAAAAATGGAGGACTTCGGTTCTCCATTTTTTTTGCCTGGAAACCGGAAAAGGCAGGAGTTGGTTAAAACAAGGAAAGCTTAGGCCAGAACAGCCACGCTCTTGATCTGGGCATAGACCTGTATGCCCGGTTTGATCGCCAGTTCCTCAACCGACTTTCGGGTTAGTCTGGCGAGCAGGGGTATATCTTCCAATTGCAGCTTTACCATGATCTGGGCATGATTTTCGGTCTGCAGTTCTACTACTGTAGCCGGGAATATATTCTGAATGGAGGTGCCGGTCTGTTTTTCCAGAGTGAGGCTGACATCGTGGGCAGCAATTCGCAAGCGTGTGTTTGTGCCCGGGGCAAGAGTATTACCAGGAACAGTAAAGACAAGGTCGCCGCAAGTCATACTAGTTAATCCAAACTCGGGGTCTGTGTTAATGACTGTGCCATGAATCAGTGTCTCGGCATCATGGCGGTGAGACAAGGGCAAATCCAGTCGCGTTAACATGTCCTGTATGGGGCCGCTGCCGAGGATTTCACCTGCTTTGAGAATAACCAGCGTATCCGCCAGTCTGGCTACTTCATCAGTGGCATGACTCACATAGAGTACCGGGATGGTCAGCTCACGATGCAGGGTTTCCAGATAGGGCAGGATCTCCTGTTTCAGTTTGTTGTCCAGAGAAGAAAGCGGTTCATCCATTAACAAAAGCAGGGGACTCAATGCCAGGGCGCGAGCGATGGCCACCCGTTGCTGTTCGCCACCTGAAAGGGTGTGAGGTTGCCGTTTTAATAAATGACCAATATCCAGTAACTCAACGGCATTATCCAGTGACACGCGACGATCCTTCTCGGCAACGCGGCTTAAACCATATTCAAGGTTTTGTCTGATAGTAAGGTGTGGAAAAAGGCTTGGCTCCTGAAAAACATAGCCAATGGGTCGCAAATGGGTGGGTACGAAGCTGGAGTTACTCTGCCAGCACTGACCTTTGAACATCACTTTACTGTCGGGAATGTTTTCGAGTCCGGCGATGGCCCTGAGCAAGGTTGTCTTGCCACTTCCGGAAGGACCGAATATGGCAGTTACGCCGGTTTCAGGCAGAATCAGCTCAACATGCATGGCAAAGTCTTCACGTTGAAGATTAAAGCTGATATCCAGGCTCATATTTTAAAAACCCTGAAGCGTCTGTTGCTGGCGTAAACCAGCACCAGCATGATGAAAGAAAGTACGATGAGGCCACCTGAAAGCCAGTGTGCACTGGCATAGTCCAGACTCTCCACGTGATCATATATAGCTATAGACAGTACCTGGGTTTGGCCGGGTATGTTTCCGCCAATCATCAGCACGACGCCAAATTCTCCTATGGTATGAGCAAAGCCAAGCACACTGGCGGTAATAAAGCCGGGTCTTGCCAATGGCAGGGCGATGGTAAGAAAGCGATTCCAGGGTGAAGCGCGTAATGTGGCGGCCACCTCCAGGGGACGTTTACCGATGGCTTGAAAAGCATCGTGAAGTGGCTGAATAACAAAGGGCATGGAATAAATCACTGAGCCTATGACGAGACCGCTGAAAGTAAAAGCCAGTGGCGCAGCGCCAATGGCGGTAAGCGGGCCATTGGCGCCCAGCAGCAGTAACAGGTAAAAGCCAAGTACCGTAGGAGGAAGAACAAGGGGCAGGGCAATCAAGGCTTCGATGAAGAATTTATAGCGCCAGCGGGTTCTGGCCAACCACCAGGCAAAGGGCGTACCAAGGGCGAGCAATATGATTGTGGAGGCCAAAGCCAGTTTAAGGGTAAGGTATAAGGCGGTTAAGTCAGCGTCGCTCAAAATCACGGGACAGAGAATCCGTTACTTTGAATAATCGACTTTCCGCGCGGGCTTTTCATAAAGTCGATGAATTCCTTCGCGGCTTTATTATTGCTCAGCCTGACTCCCTGAAGCTTTATCGGCGTGTAAAGGTTTTCCGGAATCAGCCAGTAACTTCCAGCCTGTAAAAACTTGCCGAAAATGATCTGGGAAAAGGCAATAAGGGCCATGTCTACTTCGCCACTGATGCCAAAATGGTAGGTCTGCCCTATATTTTCACCAATCACCAGTTTTTCCTGCAAATTATCCCAGCTGCCCATGGCCTCCAGTATTTCCCTTGCGGCATTGCCGTAGGGAGACAGGCGCGGATTGGCGATAGCCAGATATTCAAATTCGCCCAAAGATAATGTCTCTGAAGTCAGTTTCCGGTTATCAATACTCCAGAGTACCAGCCTGGCATGGGC
The DNA here is from genome assembly GCA_024644515.1 of Gammaproteobacteria bacterium. Classification (GTDB taxonomy): domain Bacteria; phylum Pseudomonadota; class Gammaproteobacteria; order Pseudomonadales; family Pseudohongiellaceae; genus Eutrophocola. Next base: position 6,610 of record JAHEHN010000043.1, on the reverse strand, counting down.
ATAGGTAAAACGTGAGTCGGGAATAATCCTGCCCTGTTTTTCCAGGACTTCGGGGCGCATTTCATCTTCCGAGAGAAAAATGTCATAGGCTGCGCTTTCCAGAATTTCGCCATAATGTTGCGCACTGGGGCCGGGGACTGCAATTACCTTATGCCCACTGAGTGCCTCAAACTCCTGCTTCAGTTCATCCAGGGTAAAGTCAAAATTACTGGTAACAGCAACGGAGACTTCTGCGGCGAACAGGGAGGTACTTCCCAATGCTGCCATAAGCAGGAAAGCATAAAAGAGTAAATTCAAATGAGGTTGTTGTGCGCCATTCATAGCTGGGCATTATGCCAGAATGCACGGCTTTTTCGCTAACCTGAATCAAGCATGAACTTGTTGACCTGAGCCTGAATCATTTTCGCTAAAGCGCTTATCTGGGAATATTCACAATAACGGCAATAAACATCATGCCATTAATAAATAAAGCCAGTACAGGCAGGGCTACAGGTTTCTCCCCGCGGATCAATCCGATTTGTCCTGTTACCAGTCCGCTCAACATGAGAGCAACAATGAAAGACAATAAAATACCCAGGCTACTGAAGCCATTCAGGGTTTCCCCCTGATTAATTCTCGATGACATTACATAGGTAAGAATCAAGCCGAGGCAAAGGCAGGCAAAGGCAATGACTGAAAAAAGGGGCTTGCGCTTGTTAGGGGGTTGTTCTGTCATTGCTATTCAAGGTGCAGAGTGCCTAGCGTGGGTTTAATGCCGGAAGCCATATTCAAGAATGAAATAGGCAGGATTCATCTCTTTTAACGGTTCATGCAATTTTACCAGCTCATTTTTCGCACCATGTATTTCCAGCCTGGTAAGGTCTGCAATCTGTAATGCTTCTGCCAGTAACTGGCCAACGTTTTCAAGATGTGCAAGCACCCCCTCGGCGCCTTCATATCCTTCTCGGCAGTGGGCTTCATCACCGTTGAAGCAAAAACCATAATAAACGCATTGTGCTTCCTCGCTGGTCTGGCTGACAAATTGTTCAGCCAGGGCTTTAAAGTCAGCCAGTCTGCCTTCATGAACTTTAAAGTAGGGAACTATGGAAACGCAGGAGTCTTGTGTAGACATAAATTTTTCCTTTCAAATTTTTCGTATTGGGGCCTTAATTTGAAGATACAGTATATTTATTTATTAACGGCACTTACATACTTGTTGTATTGGCCAAGGGTCAGGAATATCCGGTGAATGGCGGGTGAGGGCGAAAGTCCCTTGTTCAGGTTTTCGCGCTGATCAAAACCCCAGTGGATTATTTTCATACTTTTTAATTCAACGTCAATAAAATAGCGTGTTTCTTTATCCTGAATTTTAGCCATTGCTGTTCTCGTCGCGTTTGAAAAAAAAGAGGCCGAAGCCTCTTTCTTTTCTCTATCGCTATATTTTCAAACGTGGAAATACCTTCCTGATATTGTGTTCAAATATATTGGCTTTTGCCTCATCCGAAATTGCCGCATTATCAATATAACGTTTGGTATCATCAAAATATTGACCGCTCTCCGGGTCAATTCCCCGTACAGCGCCCACCATTTCAGAAGCGAACAGAATATTTTTGTTATCAATCACATTCAGCAGCATATCGATGCCTTTCTGATGATAAACGCAGGTATCAAAAAATACATTGTTCATTAATAGCTCATCCAGTGGTGGCAGTTTAAGCATATCGGCCAGTCCACGGAATCGTCCCCAGTGGTAAGGCACAGCGCCACCGCCATGGGGGATAATGAATTTGATGGTGGGAAAATCCTGGCACACGCTGCTTTGCATTAATTGCATGAATGCTGTGGTGTCCGCACTCAGATAATAGGAGCCTGTGGAGTGAAAGGCCGGGTTGCAGGAACCGCTGACATGAATCATGGCGGGAACGTCGAGCTCAACCATTTTTTCGTATATGGGGTACCAGTAGCGGTCACCCATAGGCGGGGAGTCAAACTTCCCTCCGGAAGGATCCGGGTTCAGGTTGCAGCCGACGAAATCAAACTCATTAACACAGCGATCCAGCTCAGCAACAGAATTTTTCAAATCTGTACCCGGGGATTGGGGCAGGGCACAGGCACCAATAAAATTCTGCGGATATAACTGGGTTACTCGATAAATAAGCTCGTTGGTGTGTTCAGTCCAGAATTTGCTGGTCCATTCATTTCCAACATGTGGCCCCATCCAGGAAGCTCGTGGAGAAAAGATTGTGCAATCGGTGCCTCTTTCGCGCTGGAGTTTAAGCTGGCTGTTTTCCAGGCTTTCCCTGATCTGGTCATCAGAGATATCAATATGCCCTTTTTCGCCAATATGGGCTGGGTCTGACTTAAGCGCATCTTTCTGGGCCTCACGATAGTCACCCAGTGCATCCGGTGCAGTGGTGTAATGGCCATGACAATCAATAATCATACTTCTGTGTCTCCGGTCATAGAAAAATTCAGGCCGCTAAGATAGCAAATTTGCAGGATGTATTCCTTAGCAAATTGTCTTGAATTATTAAAAATTCTGCTTTCCTGTTCAGGCTGTCATGCCAGGGCCATACCGGTGTAAACTGTGGTCCTGGAACAAAAAAGTCGG
>JAHEHN010000043.1:0-4010 GCA_024644515.1 Gammaproteobacteria bacterium | reverse complement strand
ATGCTTAGCAATATATGAAAAATTAATAAAATATAATAAAAACAATAAAATAAAGCCCATATATAAAGTAAATAATAGATTTTGAGCAGATTGTTTAAGCATGGTATGGGCTAAGCGGAGTAGATGTAATGGACAAACAGGTAATTGATGACAAGAGAGAAATTCGTGAGCTGATCGATAACTGGGCTATTTTCAGTGATTCCGGCAATTGGGAGCGCTTTGCCGAGTGCTGGCATGATGACGGCTTTATGTGTGCCACCTGGTTTCAGGCTCCCTCACAGGACTTTATCCGAGCGCGACGTGAGGGCTTTGAAAAGGGGGTGAGTATTATCCATTTTCATGGTGGCTTTACCTGTGATGTGGCAGGAAACAGAGCTGTCGCCCAGACCAAGATGACGATCAATCAGCGTGCTCCGGTACATGATGTGCTGGTGGATGTTGTGTGTACCGGCAGGTTTTATGACTTTTTTGAGAAGCGTGAGGGGCGCTGGGGAATGGTGCGCCGCCAGCCTATTTACGAAAAAGACCGACTTGATGTGGTAGACCCCAATGCCTCGCTGGCCCTTGATCCTGATATTCTTGCCAGCTTTCCTGAAGGCTACTGCCACCTTGCCTACCTGCAGTCCCAGATTGGATATGCGGTGGCGAAAGCCGGGTTACCGGGCTTGAAGGGGCCTGAAATCGAAAAACTCTATGGAGAAGGAAAGGCTTGGCTTGAGGGTGCAGATTCACCGGGGCGTCCCGATATTATCAAGTAACAGTTTTCACGACGGATCTATCTCGAATGATCTGGATGGCAACCTTACATTCCGTTAGAGTGGGGAATCCTGTATAATTTTCCTTTCGACAATTTCTTTTTTCCTTACGAAAAACAAGTATATAGGCGAATAATTTAATGAGTACAGTGTCTGAACATGGGGCTTTAAAGGGCGCCAACGAACAAGCCCCGATGCTTGTGGATCAGCATGGTCGGCATATTGACTATGTACGTCTGTCAGTCACTGACCGCTGTGATTTTCGCTGTGTTTACTGCATGTCTGAAGAAATGACCTTTTTGCCCAGAAAGCAGGTGCTTTCTCTTGAGGAAATTTACCAGGTGGCAAAATCATTTACCGAGCTGGGCGTAAACAAATTGCGCCTGACCGGTGGCGAACCACTGGTGCGTAAAAATGTAATGAGCCTGATTGAAAAAATCGGCAAGCTCCCTGGGCTGAAGGAATTATTGCTGACAACCAATGGTTCCCAGTTGGAAAAACTGGCAGTACCTCTCAAGGAAGCCGGCGTCACCCGTATTAATATCAGTCTCGATAGTCTCAATGCAGAAAGCTTTCACCGCATGACCAGAACCGGCAAGCTGGAGAAGGTGCAAAGAGGAATCGAAGCCGCTGTTGCAGCAGGCTTTGACGCCATCAGACTTAACACGGTGATCTTGAGAGGGCGCAATGAGCATGAAATTCTTGACCTTCTTGAATACGCCCTGGGCCTGGGAATCAATATTGCCTATATCGAAGAAATGCCGCTGGGTGAGGTTTCCGACCACGAGCGTGGAGATACCATGGTCAGTAACGAGGAGGTCATGGCGGTGATCAATGAGCGTTACCCGCTCACGCCGATAGAAATGACTACCGCAGGGCCCTCCCGTTACTACAGGGTGGAATCCCACGGCAGCAAAGTTGGCTTTATTTCCCCTGTCAGTCATAACTTTTGTGATACCTGTAACAGGGTGCGTCTCACTGTAGAAGGGCGATTATTACTTTGCCTGGGTAATGAGCATTCAATGGACTTGCGCAAGGTACTGCGGGAAAATCCTGGTAATGATGAGGTTCTCAAAGAACATATCATCAAGGCTATGGACTTGAAGCCACTGAGACATTATTTCTATGACAAGGATGAGCCTCAGCTGGTCCGCTTTATGAATATGACGGGCGGGTGACGCTAGTCACAAGTTGCAAGTTACAAGTCTGCGCAGGGTAAACTCGTCCGTTTTTATCCTCCTAAAGAAATATTATCTGAAACCAATTAGCTTCCATTGAACCCCTAAACCTCCAGAGAATAATAAAAGTCGATGTCACTTGTGACTTGCGGCTTGTAACTTGAGACTTTTTATATGTCCGGAAATAAACCCCAAAAAGAATTTGTCCCTTTACAGATTGCCGTGGTTACGGTTTCTGATACGCGCACCGAAGAGAATGATAGCTCCGGGCAATACCTGGTTGATGCACTTAAAGCTGAAGGGCATCACTTGAATCAAAAACATATTTGCAAGGATGATGTTGAGGCACTGCGCGCTCTGGTAAAAGCACTGATCGAGGAGGAGCCGGTACATGCTGTTCTTGTTACTGGCGGCACCGGATTTACCAAGCGGGATAATACGGTGATTTCTATCACGCCATTACTGGAATCTGTGATTGATGGTTTTGGAGAGATATTCAGATACCTGTCCTGGAAGGAAATCGGCTCCTCGACTATCCAGTCAAGAGCGTTTGCAGGCTTAAGCAATAATACGGTGGTTTTCTGCATGCCTGGTTCACCAGGCGCGTGTAAAACTGCGTGGGAAGGGATTATTCGGGAGCAGCTGGATTCGCGTCACAGGCCCTGCAATTTTGTCGACAGAATTAGCCGTCGCGATTAGGGCTTTTTGTAGTTGGGTTTTTACTTTTAATACAAAATAGTCGCAGTCTGTTAGCAAGGTAGTAAGGGGGAAAACCTGGGTTCAGACTGCGGCCATAAGGGGATTTGTTAATTTTTGACTCGACTGTTTCCTGGGGAAGGTGAGTACCGCATCATACTTAAGTCTGTAAATAATATTATACAGAGGCAAGAATGATCAGCATCGGTACAGCCAGTACTAAAAGTGTGCTGACGGTGCTTACTACAACTTCTTCAATGGTTTCTGAGTTTTTAAATTTAACGGTCATCAGTTGTCTCCTTTTAAGATTATTTAGATGATTAACCGCGCCTCTTTTGGAAGCGCAGGCGAATAGTAACACAATGTTACCCTTGGGGGTAACAAAAAGTAGAAAATATCATCAAAAACTGTGATTTTGTTACCATCATGGGTAATAAAGTGATGATATTTCTTTCTTTTCGCAACTTCTTCTTCCCGTAATTGCTGAATTTCGAAGCTTTTGACCCGGTTTTGACAATAAATGCCTTTGAATTTGAAGTAACGGTAACACTTACGGTAACAATAGTGGCATGGATCACAATTTATTTACCTTGATGGCAAAATATTGCCTGCCAGGATCCGGTCAGTATTGCTTAAGCAAGCCTGGCCCATCTGCATGCCAAATCCAGCGTACTGAGGTCTCCCTTATCGCTGTGGGCTCTTGTATACTATTTGTCCTGCAATATTTATCGTTAGCGGCCCCTTGATCACCCTCATATTGACAAAATAACCAACCAAAACTCTCGAGTTTAAAAATTAATCAGGATTCAGGTATGGCAAATAAATTGATCACTATTTTTACTTTCATCATGATGTTCGCGATAAATAGCGTTCAGGCTCAGGAAGTTACCGGTAAAGACCCCAATGAACTCTATGCTGTTATTGAGACCAACAGGGGAACTATGGAATTTCTTCTTTATCGCCAAGTTGCTCCAATTGCAGTGAGCAACTTTGTCAATCTGGCTACACGCGGTTTTTACGATGGCCTGACCTTCCATCGTGTGGTGGATGACTTCATGATTCAGGGTGGAGATCCTGCAGGAAACGGAAGTGGAGGACCGGGCTATGAGTTTCAGGATGAAATTCGCTTGCGTCACAATCAGATGGGCATTATGTCCATGGCTAATTCAGGCCCTGGAACCAACGGCAGCCAGTTTTTTATCACGCATCAGGCAACGCCCCATTTAAATGGCTTGCATACGGTTTTTGGGCTCATCTATTCGGGCAAGGAATTAATCAGGCAGACAAGAATTGGCGATACCATGATTTCAGTAACCATCGAAGGAAACCCCAAGGCCTTTCTTGAGAGAAACGCTGACCGTGTATATCAGTGGAACCTTAT
>JAHEHN010000140.1 GCA_024644515.1 Gammaproteobacteria bacterium | reverse complement strand
AAGCAATGAAACTTTTCAGAAATTTATTATTTACCTTGGTAGTGCCATTTAGCTTATCGCCCTTCGCAGCTAATGCCCAGTATGAAAACATGTCGCCACAAGGCCTGCTGGACGAGCTGGCAACTACACTGAATCTGACCAGCGAAACGGAAGCGGCAATTAATGCCAACCTTGTCATCAAACAGGAATATGACAGGGAAAAACTGCCACTGGACAGAGAAAAAGCAAATTATGATAGAGATGTTGAAGCCTACAATACGGTTCTTCGACGCTTCAATGCTGAAGTGGAGCGCTATGATACTGAATGTAACCGGCAATTGAGCGTAGCCGAATTAAATGCCTGCGAGGCATGGGAAGACGAATTGGCACCCGAGAAAGACACACTGGATCAGCGGCTTGAGCAACTTAATCAGGCCAAAGCAGCCTATAATCAAAAAGTGGCGCAGTGGAACCAAAAGGAATCAGCACGAGCGGCACGAGCACGGGAACTATTGGCTCAATACGATGAAGTCGATGCAAACACAAAACTGCTCATTGAAAGGCTGAATTCCCAGGACGTATTCAGGTCAAGTAATCAAAACTGCAGCAATTCACCTGGCCCGGAAGCGGTACACCAATGTTTTCTAAGAATATTGAACAGTTCACCCTGATTGCTTTAAGCAGCAATCGCCAAGTACCGGAACCAATTTAAATTTCAGACATCATCTGCTCCAGTTTAATATTTTTACAGTGGAATTAACGCGTTGAAAACCTTTGCAGTTATAGATTTTGAAACTACCGGACTATCCCCCGACATGGGTGATCGGGCCACAGAAGTCGGCGTGGTTATTCTTTCCGATGGTCAGATTGTCGACAGCTACCAGAGTCTTATAAACCCCGGCAGAGCAATTCCAGCTTTTGTTCAGGAATTAACAGGCATCTCCAACGGCATGGTGCGTAATGCGCCCGATGGCGCCACCGTGATGCAGGCTTTACATGCTTTCGTCGGTGATATCCCCTTTATTGCCCACAATGCCTCCTTTGATGCGAAATTTCTCGATGCAGAATATGCCAGAGCAGGCTTGAGACGGCGTACAGAATTCGCCTGCTCCTTACTTTTAGCAAGACGAATGTACCCCGACATGCCCAACCATAAACTGGGAACTCTGGTGAGGTATTTATCATTACCCGTTACCGGTGCCTATCACCGCGCCCTGGCGGATGCTGAAATGACCGCGCATCTTCTGGCCAGAATGTTAACGGACCTGGAACAACAAATGGATGCTGAACTGGTTTGTCATGCCACCCTGAATCAGTTACAGCGGGTGCCGAAAAAAACCTTTGGCGACGCCATTGCCCGCATCATGGAAGAGAAAGAGAATAATCCAAAACAAACATCGATCCCTATCCACGAAGAGAAAACCAATGCCTGATTCCTCGAATCCAGAAGTCACAATTACCCAGTTGTTAAGTCAGCTTGCCAATACACCTGAAACCGTGAATTTCAGCCAGGTAATTGACGTGATACATGCTCATTATGATTACACTCCGACTCGCTTCACTAACGGGGAAGGCGAAAGCAGGGTAATTAACGAAGCTGGCAGTAACGAAGGCTCTTGTAAAATATTTGCCTTTGCGCAGCTACAAGGGCTGGATGCGGAAAAGACCCTGAACTGTTTTGGTGATTACTACAGAGAAGACGTACTGCAAAATCCGGAAGGTTCCGATCATGCCAATATCCGGAATTTCATGCGCTTTGGTTGGGATGGAATCAGTTTTGACAATCCGGCACTGGCAATTAAACCATCGGTATAAATAATAGACAGCTTTGTTGCTTTAGCATGAATTAAATTTTTTTAGACGTGCAGTAGACTGGTAGTTAAAAGATTACTTTCATAAAAAATATTAAAAAACTATTTCTGCAATAAATATCAAACCTCCCTTTCTTACCTTAGTAACCAAACGTAAATTAAGGGATAAAAATGAAAATTATAAAAACATTTATTGCACTTCCATTACATATTGCATTAGTTTGTCCACTGCTTTTTCTTTTCCCCAATACTGCACTTTCCCAGCCTGCTCCATTTGGTACTCAAGGTGATATTGCTTTCGGTGATGCGCTTTG
>JAHEHN010000135.1 GCA_024644515.1 Gammaproteobacteria bacterium | reverse complement strand
GGCCGTTACTGTTTTTAAATAAATGCTTTGTGAATTAAATTGTTAAATCCAGTCAGGCGCCTGGCTTATCAGGGACAACTCAGTCTCTTTTAAACAAATTTCCCACGCTCTCAAGGGCCTCACTGGCCTGATTGGAGACATCTTCGATTTTATCTCTGGCATCCTGAACCTGTTCATTGATAGCTTCAGCATTTTCCAGTAATTCTGTAATGGATTGAGCAAGAGCCTGGGCTGCTGCGGTACCGATCTGGCTGATCACCGGTGCCATTATTTGCTGTGCCAGCTCTTCCGGATCGCCTTCCAGGTTATTCAAACGCACATCACCCAGACTTACTTCTACCGGCGCAGGCAGCCGATCTGACAGCAGCGTACCCTGGATATTTTCTATCAGCACACTGTCAATCACGATATTGATATTTGCAGCATCTGTAGCCTGTGGCTCCGCTGCTGACGCGCCATCATCTAAGCGCTCGCTGACCTTGTCCAGGTTGGTAACACCACCACTTGATTCATATAGCACATGTGGGGAGCGTGCCACGATACTGGTGACATGAACATTTTGGCCATTTGTATTTTGCAAATCGATAGCCACGCTAAGCTCATCAAAACTGATCATCTCGGCGTTGCTGTAACCAGTCGGATTGGCAACACTGAAATTGTAAATAGAAGCAGAACCTGAGGTGAGATTAATGGCGACGCTGCCCACCTCGACGCGGGAACCAAGAGCACTGCTACCGGCAGTTTCAATACCTGTTTCTACTATTTTGTCCAGGTTACTAAAAAGCAGAAACACCCCGCCTCCAATCAGGATTAATACTATTACCAAACCTATCAGTACTTTTTTCATAGTGTTTGAACCTCGGTTCGCGAAAAAGGTCGCTATATTTTATGGCCATGGATTTTATCTGGTAATTGCCCGCCTGAATCAATACAGCCGGCTCAACCCAGGCTGCTTCAGGGAGAACCCTTTTGATGTATTTAGCTTGATTGAAAACAAAACATCAACAGCGACAATAATACAAATTTCATTCTCTCTTGTGTATGATTTAGGGCATAATTATAAGAACGAGTAATAAGGAAATTAGGACAGCTCATGCGATTCTACCCCCCGGAATATTTTGACGACAATATAAATGGCTATACCGCAATCAGGACCTTACCACTGGCCAGCGCCATGGGGGCAGAAATTCTGGATGTAGATATTTCCAATATTTCCGATGAGCAATTCGAACAGGTCAAGGATGCCCTGTTTCGCTACAAGATGATCTATTTCCGTGGTCAGACCAATATGACTATCGAGGACCAGGAAGCATTAACCCTTAAGTTTGGTGACTTTGGTACGGACGCCTATACCAATGGTATTGAGGGGCATCCAAATGTACAGCGCCTGATTAAAGAGGCCAGTACGGTGGTGGACTGGATTTTTGGTGATGGCTGGCATACCGACTCTCCTTTCCTGGAAAAGCCGCCGGCAGTCAGTTTACTGCAATCACTTGATATCCCACCCTACGGTGGTGATACCTGGTGGACTAATGCCGAACTTGCCTATGACCTGCTGAGTGACAAAATGAAAGAAGTGATCAGTGGCCTGAAAGTTCATATGTCCGCTGCCTGGGTTCTGCAAAATGTCACTAAAGCCAAACCTGTAATGAATGACCTCAGCGTTGGCGAAATTGAATTAACCATGGACCAGCAAAAAATGGTGAAGGGTAATTTCCACCCCCTGGTGCGTACTCATCCTGTTACTGGCAAGAAAAGTCTGTATTGCGACTGCTCCTACAGCATGGGTATTGAAGGAATGACCCAGGAAGAATCCAAACCTCTGCTCGATTTTCTTGGCTGGCATGTAACGCGGGAAGAGTTCAATTGCCGTCTGCGTTGGGAACCAAATATGCTGGTGATATGGGACAATCGTCTGTGTCTGCATAAAGCCTTTAACGATTATGACGGTTACCGCAGGGAAATGATTCGTACCATTGTAGATGGCGAAATTCCTGCCTAGCGATTACTGGCTTTTATGGTTTTTTCCAGCATCAAGGCCAACTTGATTATCAGGATTCGCAGTACAACCGGTAATGGCTTGCAGGACTTGATAAGCAGAAGTAATTAATCCTCACTCATGCCTGACTTC
>JAHEHN010000099.1 GCA_024644515.1 Gammaproteobacteria bacterium | reverse complement strand
AATCGTTCCCAACCAGGAAGCCGCAAAAAGTAAATTGCGTGAGCACTGGAATATCTATAAAGCAAAAGGCTTTGATCTCAAGCATCACGCTCTTTAGGGTGATTGCCCGTGATGACGCTGGTTTTACAGATAAAGCCTGCGAGTGGTGGAAGGCAAAAGAACCGTGAAAGGATAAAGCCATCACAATTTCATTTTAATACTGAAATGTTTCTCACTATAGTGCCGCCTGTTTTCGTATTTGAGGAGTTGTATTAATGCCGCTGACATCAGCTTTAGCATTCCACTGGCAACCAATGCCGCGCGTGGCAAGGCCAGTGCCGCACGAGCCAGAATGACCGGCATTGATCTTCGTATCAGGCAGTTTATTAACCAGACCCGCGCTGAACTTGAAATAGCAATGGTCAATGTCGAAGCTACCCGTGAAATGAAAGACATCGCCGAACTGGAACTAGATGCTGCGAGACAGCTGGCCGAGGCTGAAGCAAGACGTTTTGAAACCGGACTCAGTGATTTTTTCCAGCTCAATCTGCGCGAGCAAGCCGTTGCGCAGGCAGAACTGAAACGCTGGCAAGCGGATTTTGATCATCAGGTTGCCCTGGCTAATTATTATGGCGTGAGCATGAACCTGGAATCACTCGGCATTGAAACCGGCATGCCCCAATAGCCAAAACCCTCCACTACAGTTCTGTAAACCAATCAAAATTAATTCATAACGATAGTGCCAGCGCATTGGGATATATCTTTGCGACAGGATATAATGCGCGCCTTTCTGACAGCCACTCATACTCAATACTAAGCAACTAGACAGCATCCAATGGACAAAACCTACCAACCTTCCGAGATAGAAAAAACCTGGTATCAAAACTGGGAAGAAAATGGCTATTTCAAGCCTTCCGGCCAGGGTCCTGCCTACAGCATTGCCATACCGCCTCCCAATGTGACGGGCAGCCTGCACATGGGGCACGGCTTTAATAACGCCATTATGGATGCCCTGATTCGCTATCACCGTATGAAGGGGTGTAACACGCTCTGGCAGGTAGGAACAGATCATGCCGGTATTGCCACCCAGATGGTGGTCGAACGTCAATTACAGGCAGACGGTTTAACCCGTCATGATCTCGGCCGGGAAAAATTTGTTGAAAAAGTCTGGGAATGGAAAACCGAATCCGGTGGCAATATTACGCGCCAGTTACGCAGACTTGGTTCATCAATTGACTGGAGCAGAGAACGCTTCACCATGGATGAAGGCCTGTCCCAGGCAGTTGAAGAAGTGTTTATTCGCCTTTATGACGAAGACATTATTTACCGTGGCAATCGCCTGGTGAACTGGGACCCGAAACTGCATACCGCAATTTCCGATCTGGAAGTAATTTCTGAAGAAGAAAATGGTTACTTCTGGTATTTCCGCTATCCGCTGACCAATGGCGTCACTACTGCCGACGGCAAGTCCTGGATCACTATTGCCACAACACGCCCGGAAACCATGCTTGGCGATAGTGCTCTGGCCGTGCACCCTGAAGATGAGCGCTTTGCCTCTTTGATAGGAAAAAGCGTACAGCTTCCATTGTGCGATCGGGAAATACCCATTATTGCCGATGATTATGTCGATCCGGAGTTTGGTACCGGCTGTGTGAAAATAACCCCGGCCCATGACTTTAATGACTACGAAATCGGCAAACGACATGATCTGCCCATTATTAATATACTCACAGTCGATGCCGCCATTAACGGAAACGCACCACAAGCCTACCGCGGCCTGGATCGTTTCGATGCCCGCAAGCAGATCGTCAGGGACATGGAAAGCGCTGGCCTGCTGGAAAAAATCGAAGATCATAAGCTTAAAGTTCCGCGGGGTGATCGCAGCGGCGTGATCATTGAGCCCTACCTGACCAATCAGTGGTATGTAGCGGTAGAAAGTCTCGCCAAACCCGCTATTGAAGCGGTGGAAAACGGGGATATCGAATTCGTTCCGAAAAACTGGGAGAACACATATTTTTCCTGGATGCGTGACCTGCAGGACTGGTGCATCAGTCGCCAACTCTGGTGGGGACACCGCATTCCGGCCTGGTTCGACGACCAGGGCAATATTTTTGTTGGCCGTAGTGAAGACCACGTACGTGAGAAATATAACCTGGCAGCCGACCTGCCCCTAAAACAGGATGAAGATGTACTGGACACCTGGTTCTCGTCAGCACTTTGGACCTTTTCTACCCTGGGCTGGCCGCAAGACACCGAAGAATTAAAGACCTTCCACCCGACCAATGTGCTGGTGACAGCTTTTGACATTATCTTTTTCTGGGTGGCGCGCATGATCATGATGACACTGAAATTCAGGGAGCAGATTCCCTTTCAGAAAGTTTATATTCATGGCCTGATCCGCGATGGCGAAGGTCAGAAAATGTCCAAATCAAAAGGCAATGTGCTTGATCCCATTGACCTGATTGATGGCATTGACGCGGAGAGCCTGGTAGCCAAACGTACCCAGGGACTGATGCGTCCACAGGATGCTGAAAAAATTGCCAAAAAAACCCGCAAGGAATTTCCAGATGGCATTCCCGCCTTTGGTACCGATGCCCTGCGCTACACTTTCTATTCCCTGGCTTCGACCGGCAGAGACATCAATTTTGATATGGGCCGCATTGAAGGCTACCGGAATTTTTGTAACAAAATCTGGAATGCGGCGCGTTATGTGTTTATGAATGCTGAAGACCAGCAGATCAGTGAACCGGATAGCGAGGATGATTATTCCCAGGTGGATATCTGGATCAGGTCACGCTTGCAGCAAACCCTGAAACAGGTTGAAACTGGTATTGCGGATTATCGCTTTGATCTGGTGTCCCAGGCCATCTACGACTTTTTCTGGAATGAGTACTGCGACTGGTATCTTGAACTCTCCAAGCCGGTACTTTGGGATGACAATGCCTCCGACGCCGAGAAAAATGCCACCCGTTATACCTTGCTGCATGTTCTTGAAAGCAGTCTGCGCATGTTGCACCCGTTAATGCCTTTTATTACCGAGGAGATCTGGCAGAAAGCCGCTCCCCTGCTGGGCATTGAAGGTCCCACCATCATGCAGCAGCCCTTCCCGGAAGCTGATGACAGCATTATTGACGAGAGTGTCGACAGGGAAGTGGAGTGGATCAAGGGCGTTATCGTTGCTATCAGGAATATTCGCGGCGAGATGAATATTTCACCCGCTACCAATATCAATGTCCTGTTGACCAGTGGTACTGATCAGGATCGTAAAAATCTGGACAGTAACCAGCAATTTCTTGTCAAACTGGCGAAGCTGGAATCAGTCAGCTGGCTCGATGATCCGCAGCAGGCACCTCCTTCCTCAATGCAAGTGGTTGGCGATATGGAAGTTCTTGTGCCTATGGCCGGTCTCATCGATGTAGATGCAGAAATGGCGCGTCTGGGGCGCGAGCAGGACAAGCTGACCAAGGAAATTGGCCGGCTTTCGGGCAAACTGGGCAATGCCAAATTTGTCGATAATGCCCCGGTTGACGTGGTTGCCAGAGAAAAGGAAAAGCTGTCTAATGCCGAAACAACCCTGCATCAGTTACAGGATCAGGTAACCAGGTTAAAGTCCCTGTGACTTGAGGTAATTTACTGCCTGAAGGCAATATTGGGATTATTTGTGCTTCAAACCGATCTTGATAAACTTGGCTACTCAGTTTATCAGTTTAGTTTGGACCTTGAGCGCAATGGACGTAAAACTGAAATTCGTACAATTAATCAGGAGAGCAACATGCCGAACCTGAAAAAATTTGTCTTGCTGCTTTTACCGGGCTTGCTCATCAGCCTGCCGTGGTCATCCCTGCAGGCCCATCTGGACAAGAATTTAGATCGCAATGGCGGCCACTGGGATTTCTTTGGCAATTACCATTGCCACCAGTCAGGCTGCCGTATGGCGCCCTCCCGCAACGACATTATGTCTCGCCGTCCGCAACTTTCAAACCGTAATCAGGATTTGTTCTATCTTGAAGATGACTGGCCCCACTGGATGCTGGTAGGAGGCTGCCAAACTGTTCGCACCCAGATCCTGCAGGCCACCAGTGAGGTTCCGGTGAGCTGGACCAATCCGCGCCAATGCGAAATTCGTGAAGGCAAATGGACAGACCCCTATAGCGGTAAAGAATTTACCCGCGCTGCCCGCCTGGAGTTAGATCACATCATTCCGCTGCCCTATGCCAACGCCGCCAATGGCTTTCAGTGGGATGATGAGAAACGCATGCAGTTCGCCAATGACCCCTTGAACCTGATTCCTGTGAGCCGGGACAGCCATCGCGACAAACGAGATCGCGGGATTGGCAATTGGCGCCCGGACCAGGAAAGCTTTCATTGTGAATATGCCGCAGCCTGGCGCGATGTTTCACGCAAATATGATCTGGATTTATTTCAGCGTGATCGTAGCCGCATGAATACAATTCTTAAGGATTGTGATATCCCGGAGCGCGATTTTGGCGAGAAAGACGGGAATACAGACATTGATGTGCGTGCTGGCGGGATCCCTATTCCTCTCTAAAATGCTTCAAGTAAACTTGAGCATTTAGCCCCTTTAAAAATCTGACTCGAAAATGTTACCATCCGTAGCTTGCTGCACTGCGTGGTTGTTTTAATTGTCATTTACCATTGCTTAATATCTTGCCACCATCGCCGTGCAGGCAAGTTAAAAATAAACATTAATAATAAATAAAGAAAACCTTCTTTTTCGAAAAGAGTTAATCATGAACATCAAAATAATCATTGCTTCAATAATCGTAGCGATAGTACTTTCTGCTATCTCTTTTTTCATCGGCTTATACAATCTTTTTCCAGGACCACTGACCGTTTTTGCTGTTGCCCTGCTGGCAGGCTGTTTTACCAGCTACTGGGTTTGTTCTGCAGAAGGTCTGACTCAAGGTAGCAACTCATCCAGAAAATCCTCCTCTCGCAAAAAACAGAGAAAGAGTAAAAAGGAAAGTAAACCTGTCGTTATCAGTGCTGGACCCCGGGAAACCGGAAGCGTTAAATGGTTTAGTGCCAGCAAGGGATTTGGCTTTATTACGCGGGATAGCGGAGACGATATTTTTGTGCACTTCCGCTCTATTGTGGGAGATGGGCACCGGATTCTGCGCGAAGGCCAGCGCGTGAATTTTGCTGTTACCGAGGGTGACAAGGGCTTGCAGGCTGAGGAAGTCGACGCCGAGAAGTAAAAGGCCATTCCTGCACTTTGGTGAGCGAGCCTTCAGGTATCTGATAGATCTCCAGCAGAGGTTGTTAATAGTGACCACTAATAACGACCTCTGTCTGTCTAATACTATCTATTTCTGGGTATTACTGAGTATTACTAATAGTGCGGGGGTTTTTCGTCGTCCTGCTCCGTCTCCACAGACGCCTCAAGAACTTTCAGGTTATCCCCCAGCATTTCGAGCCGACGGGATAGGCTATCAAGCTGTTTTTGCTGATCAGTGATCACATCATTGAGTTCTGCAATAGTGCGGTCCTGAAATTCCAGGCGGGTTTGTATTTCTACCAAGGCCTCATTACCAGCAGCATTGCCGCCAAGACCACCATCATCCCCACTGCGTGCATTACTCATCAACAATCCATCCGGTTTCATAAAAATTCAGGCTATTCAGGATTTTAGCTGATCCGCAAATCCCTTACTACAGACACTCAAACCTGGAAGTCCCGGTTCTGGTTTTAATCAGCGCCTTATTCTGCAATAATTTCGACCACTCACAGCTAACCATCACATAACAGAAGAAAATATCAACATGACTCCCCCCAGTCCAAAACCACCCATTCGCTGGTTAAACCTTGCTGTCCTTGGGTTGCCCATTCTGGTCGTGCTTACATTGGTGCCCTGGTATGGCATTAATTACGGCTATGATCTTTATGAATGGGGCTGGTGTCTGTCCCTGTTAATTTTTTGTGAGATGTCTATCACCGCAGGCTATCATCGGCTCTGGTCACACAAGGCTTATAAAGCGCATCCCGTCCTCAAGTTTATATTTGTCCTTGGCGGTGCCTGTGCCCTGCAAAATGACTGCATCACCTGGGCTTCGGATCATCGTCGCCACCATCTTTATGTGGATGATAACGACAAAGATCCCTACTCCGCCGGAAAAGGCTTCTGGTATTCCCATTTTGAATGGATGATTCGCGATTTTGACAGCACCAAAGAGGACACCAGCAATGTGAAGGATCTGCTGTCAGATCCGATTCTGTCCTGGCAGCGTCAACACTATCTTGTATTACTACTTCTAATGAACGTGGCTGTGCCGGTTCTTATTGGCTTTCTTCATGGTGATATCTGGGGCAGTTTATTGTTAGCCGGTTTTCTGCGCCTGGTACTGAGCCAGCATTTCACCTACCTGATCAACTCAGCGGCACATATCTGGGGCAGTCGGGACTATGACCCTCAACAAACTGCCCGTGATAACTGGTTTATTTCACTGTTTACCTTTGGCGAGGGTTACCACAACTATCACCACACCTTCGCCTGGGACTACCGCAATGGGATCAAGTGGTATCACTGGGATCCTACCAAGTGGTTGATCAAGTTCTGTTCCTGGATAGGTCTTACCTATAACTTGCGCCAATGCTCTGTCTACCGACAGGAACTCAAGCGCTTACAGGTGCAATACAACCATGCTCTGGTCTCCTGTGAAAAAGTTATCGATTCCCCTTCCTGGCGTGAAAAACTCGAACTTGAATACAACCAGCTGGTAGAAACGCTGAACCACTGGGCCGAGCTTAAGCAACAGTGGTACCAGGCAAAATCCGCGCAGCTCTCCACCGACCTGCATGAAAAATTTAATGACCTCGATACAGAAAGCCTGCGCCAGCGCTATCGCCTGTTAAAAATTGAGCTGGAAGGAAAACGCCGTAGTTGGCAGGCCCTGCTGAATACCTTTACCTCCCTGCCCTCACCCAGCCCGCAATCCGCTTAAGCAAGAGAAATGGATTTCACATTAAAGCAGGTCACCTCCAGTGCATGGCTGGAAACCGTCATGGCTGATTTTGACAATTTCCTGCTGGACCATGCCAGTTGCGAAAAAAAAGCCTCGGGTATGGCCATATCCATGATTTCACACTATCCGGATAAACCTGAGCTGGTGAGGGAGATGCTTAATCTGGCCGTGGAAGAACTTAACCATTTTCGTGATGTCGTCAGGCTGATACTGGAGAAAAAACTGACACCCGGAACAGACCAAAAAGACCAATATATTCAACGACTGCACAAGGCCATGGACAAGGGGAAAGAAGCCTATATGCTGGACCGGCTTCTTATTGCCAGTATTGTGGAAGCCCGCGGCGCAGAACGCTTCGGCATGATTGCCCAGGTCTTGCCTGAGGATAAAGAACCTAAACTAAAGCGTTTTTACCTTGCCATCACAGATTCCGAAAGCCGTCACTATCAATTATTTCTTAGCCTGGCCAAAAGCTATTTTCCAGAAGCCGCGATCATGCCCCGCCTGGATGAACTGCTGGAAATCGAGGCCACTATAGTTCGGGAATTGCCATTGCGCGCAGCACTGCACTAAGCCTTTAGTGCCAACAAATCCCCATCATTCGATTCATTTTGTTTCCACATTATCCAGAGGTTTTCCCATTGCTTCTGTTCACCACTGCGAGTAAGATGCTTCGCAAATAATGACTCATGAGTCATTATTATTATTTTTACAATAAAAAGTGAACTTTATCAGTTGCTTGTCCGTAAAAAGAGTAACGAAAAATTGTTCCAGCAGCTCTAGCATGGCGGGGCAGCAACAAAGCATTGATAAGCGTTTCCTGCATCAGCACAACGCTATATTTACCAAACAGCAATAACTACTAGAAAAGGATCATTTCCATGCTGAAAAAGCTTCTGCCATTCCTGATCATCCTGGCATCCATCGGTGTCGCCATAATGCTGCGTGCAGGACGTCCGGATGCCGAGCAGAATGAACCGCAACAACTCTCCGTTGTGGTTGACGCCATGACAGTCAATGTTCAGGATGCCTATATCTCGGTTTCATCCCAGGGCACCGTAGCTCCGCGCACACAGACCAACCTCGTGTCGGAAGTCGCCGGTCGCGTGGTTGAAGTATCCCCTTCCTTCGTCGCTGGTGGGTTTTTCAACGAAGGTGATGTACTGATAAAACTGGATGACCAGAATTATCGCGCTGCCGTGAGCCGCGCCCAGGCATCAGTCGCTGCCGCCAAAAGCCTGCTGGAGCAGGAAAAAGGTCAGGCAGATGTTGCCCAGCGAGAATGGGACCGCATGTCAGCTGAACAGCAGTCCCGAATCAGGGCAAAAGAGCTCTATCTGCGCAAACCCCAGCTACAGGAAGCTGTCGCCAGACTGG
Organism: Gammaproteobacteria bacterium; assembly: GCA_024644515.1. Lineage (GTDB taxonomy): Bacteria > Pseudomonadota > Gammaproteobacteria > Pseudomonadales > Pseudohongiellaceae > Eutrophocola. The sequence goes on along the minus strand of JAHEHN010000099.1, from coordinate 2,109 downwards.
AGTCAGCTCAGGCCGACCTGGATCAGGCTGTTTCTGACTTGAATAAAACAACCATTATCGCTCCCTATGATGGCCTGGTAAGCAGCAAAAACACCGATATCGGACAATATGTTACAACTGGCGCATCTATCGCAGAAACCTTTGCTGTGGATTACGCCGAGGTCAGACTCCCTATTCCGGAAACCAAAATTGCCTTTCTTGACCTGCCTTCACACACTGGCAACCTCAGCGCCGCAGACAGCATGGAAAATGCACCGGAAGTGGACCTGGTAAGTCGAATTGGCAATCAGGATTATCACTGGACCGGTAAATTATCCCGCACCGAAGGCGTACTGGATACCCGTACCCGCGTCCTTTTCAGTGTCGTACAGATTGCAGACCCCTATAACCTGAATAGCCAGAATAGCCGGAATAATGAGTGGAATGATGAACCTTTAAGAATTGGCACCTATGTGAATGCCACCATTCGTGGCCGCATGCTGGAAGACGTGATCGTACTCCCACGTTACACATTACAGGCCAATAACGTAATCTGGACGGCCGATGCAGAAGGCAGACTGCGGCCTAAAACAGTAGAAGTCCTAACCATTAATGGAGATGACGTTTATATTTCCTCAGGGCTTGAAAATGGCGATCGCGTCATCCTGACCCGTCTTGAAAACCCCCTTAATGGTTCACCGGTTCAGATCAAGGAAATTGAAGGCGTAGTGCAAACCGTTCAGGCCATCAAGTAAGTCACCTACCCACCATACTTCACCGCTAATAACAGGCGTCACCTAACATGTCAGAACTAGAAGAAGAAAAAGGCTTGATTTCATGGTTTGCCAATAACCATGTAGCTGCGAATTTGCTGATGATCATTATCATCATGGCCGGGCTGTTTTCTATCTATACGATTACGAAAAAAGCGATGCCTGATTTTGACATCAACACTATCCAGATTTCCATGGCCTATCCCGGCGCTACCCCCGCTGATGTAGAGAAAGGCATTATTATTCTTCTGGAAGAAGCAGTGGAAGATGTGGATGGTATTACGGATGTGCGTTCGATTTCCCAGGAAGGAAGCGGTTCAGTCACCCTTGAAGTGGATGAATCCTATGACATCAACGAGGTTCTCAATGATGTTAAAACCCGGGTAGATGGCATTTTCAATTTTCCGGTTGATGCGGAACCGGCCTCGGTAAGCCGTACCCTGATGCGCAATGATGCCCTGCGCATAGAAGTTCATGGTGATATTGACCCGGTAAGTCAGAAGGAGCTGGCCCAGGAATTAAGAGATGAACTGCTTGAACTGAGTGATGTTACCTCTGTTCGTATGGCGGGTGATCGCCCTTACGAAATTGGTATTGAAGTCTCGGAAAACACCTTGCTCAAATACGGCCTGTCACTGGATCAGATAGCCCAGCGTATTCGGGCTTCATCACTGGATCTGCCGGCAGGTTCCATCGACACCCAGGGCGGCGAAATTCTGGTGCGCACACAGGCACTTGCCTATGATTACCACGATTTTGACAAGATCATACTGCTGACCTCAACCGATGGCACTATTCTGACACTGGGTGATATCGCCACCATTATTGATGGCTTTGAAGATACCGAAACCTATGCCCGCTTTGACGGCAAACCTTCCATCAGTCTGACGGTGCTGACCACCAGCAACCAGAATATGCTTAACGTCACGGAAGCGGCCCGTAATTTTGTTGAGGAGCGCAAGGCGACCCTGCCGGAAGGGATTAGTCTGGATGTCTGGGCCGATTCTTCCTATTATCTTAGAGACCGCCTTGACCTGATGACCACCAACCTGCTGATGGGGGCTTTCCTAGTCTTCATCATTCTCAGCATCTTCCTCGAGATCAAGCTGGCATTCTGGGTGGTCGTTGGCATTCCTATTTCTTTCCTCGGTGCCTTTGCCCTCATGCCCACGGTTGGCCTCGATCTGAACATGCTCAGCTTGTTTGGCTTTATCATGGTGTTGGGGATTGTAGTGGATGATGCCATTATTATTGGCGAAAGCGCTCACCACAGTATGGACAAATATGGCCACAGTATTGCCAGCATTGTGCATGGCGCTAATCGGGTTGCGTTGCCAGCGACCTTTGGTGTTCTCAC
>JAHEHN010000084.1 GCA_024644515.1 Gammaproteobacteria bacterium | reverse complement strand
CTGAGAAACTGGTCGTTAAAAATATCGCGTTCACTGACAGCGCTGGAGACATTGTCATTGCTGCCAATGCTGACATCCCCGGCATATTCCATGTTTGACCAGGCAAGGGACGGCGATAGCAGAAGAGAAGGAAGTAACCAGGCATGTAAGTTGAATTTCATAGGGCAAGATAGTAAATCACAGGAACTGTTAATGCCATTGAACTGTGGTTATGGCAACTTTTTATCAACATAGACCATGACCTCTATTAAAGCGGGTTCATAACTGAATTCTCCGTGAATTTTTATCAGGTTTCCAGTGCTAGGCTGAGTAGTGCTTGAAGTCTGTTGCTCTGCACTTCATCTGCTTCAAGCGTAATTGCAGTCATCTTGCCTTGTGTCCATAGAGTTGTTTTACTAGCCAGTCAGCAATATTCGCTGGAATCTGGAATTAGTCTGATTCAAATGAAATATTCGGAGCTTCTGCATGGCAAAACTGTTATTGACGCTGACCTTGTGGTTTTTCTCAGCCTTGGCTTTCAGCCAAACCAATACACCTAATGCCGTTGCCAATTATGATTGCTCACGACAGTGCCTGTACCAGGCCCTGGATCGTTACCTTCAGGGTTTGCTTGCCAAAGACCCGACCCAAATAGCCTGGGCTGAGAACGTTAAATTCACTGAAAACAATGTCCCCCTGCGAATTGGCGATGGCCTGTGGGGCACCATCACCGGCATGGGTGATTATGACCTGCGGGTTGCCGATGTGGCGGCGGGGCAGGTGGGCTTTTTCGGGGTGGTGGAGGAGCCACACTTTTCATCTTTGTATGCCCTGCGTCTCAAGGTAGATAATGGACGCATAGCGGAAGTGGAAACCGTGGTACTGCGCACAGAAACTGAACCAAAGAGTATTATCTGGCCTGAACCTGTGCTGGAGCACAAACCGCTGTTCTATGACATCCTGCCAGAGGAGAGAAGACGCCCGAAAGATCGGCTGATTTCCATCGCCGATGGCTATTTTGATACCTTGCAGTTAAACGATGGCGCTCTCTTTACCGAGTTTCATGAAGACTGTAATCGCGTGGAAAACGGCACCAAGACCACCAATAATGCCGCCGTTGAATTCACCGCCGTGGGGGCATTGGGCTGTGAGGAACAGTTTCGTCAGGGGAACTATCGCTATGACGACCGCTTGCGTGCCCGACGCTTTCCCCTGGTAGACGAAGAAAGGGGGCTGGTGCTGGCGTCCGGATTTATAGATCACTCTGGCCAGCTTGATAAATACACTCTGAGTGACGGCACCCTGGTTAATTCACCCATTCGCTACCCCCACACATTCTATCTGCTGGAGCTGTTTAAAATTGATGATGGCAAAATCCGTCAGATTGAAGCAGTGTTTGTAACGGTCCCTTATGGCATGGGCTCGCCCTGGTTACCGCCAACTCTGCCTGGCAGATTATAGGCCGTAAACAGGAAGAGACAGGGTCTTGGTGTTAACATGCATAGTGGTAGAATCAGCAGATAAACGAATTGTAAGAAAAATTGAAATATCGCAAATATTAAGGGAAGTATATGGCTAACAACGATAAAACAGACAAGCATACATTTGACCGTCGCGACTTTTTAGGCGGCGCCATTGGAATCGCTGGTGCAGCGGCCGGTGCTGCCCTAGGAAGTTCAACAGCCCAGGCGCAGCCACCAGCAGGACCGGGCGGTGGTCCAATGCCCGCTGAGTTCCAGACGCCACAGCTGTTTCGTCTTGAATCAGATCTTCATGACTGTCAGGTGACCGGAAAGATTCCCGATGATTTGAATGGTGCCTTTTACCGGGTTGGACCGGACGCCCAGTATCCGATGAATCCGCGCAATATTCCCTTCGACGGGGAAGGCCATGTGGGCATGTTTCGCATTAAAGATGGCCGCGTGGATTATAAAACCCGCTTTGTGAAAACCGAGCGCTGGCAGGCACAGAACGAAGCGGGGAAAATCCTGTTTCCCATGTACCGTAATCCCTATATGGATGACCCCAGTGTTGCCGGGTTGAGTCGCAGTACCGCCAATACCCATATCATTAATCACAAGGGCTATCTGCTGGCCCTGAAAGAAGACAGCCCTCCCTCGGCACTTGATCTGCTGACTCTGGAAACTGTCGAGCCCAACTTCACCTTTGACGGTAAGCTGCCCAGTGAAACCTTTACCGCCCATCCCAAGGTGGATTCGCGCACCGGCAATATGGTGGCCTTTGGTTATGAAGCTACCGGCTTTGGCAGTGATGATGTGTCTTTATTTGAATTTACGCCGCAGGGCGAACTGGTCTGGAATGCCATGGTGAAGGTGCCTTATGTAGGCATGCTCCATGACTTTGCCGTTACCGAAAACTATATCGTTATTTATGTCATCCCCATGGTCATGGACCGCCAGCAGATTCAGGAAGGCGGCATCCATTGGGCCTGGGATGATTCCGGTCGTACCCACTTTGGTGTCGTACGTCGTGATGGCGATGGTTCTGACATGCGCTGGTTTACCGGTCCTACTCGCAGTGCCACCCACGTGATGGGGGCCTTTGAAGATGGTGGACGCGTTTATGTGGACGTGGAAATGTCTGAATCCAATCCATTCCCGTTCATGCCCATGCAGGGTGGGGCACCCTGGGATCCCATTCGTGGTACCAGCTATATCACCCGACTCTCCGCTGATATGAACAATCGTTCTATCACCGGTTATGACATTGAACGACTCTATGACTATCGCGGCGCCTTGCCACGACAGGATGACCGTTACAACACCGCCTCCTATCGCTATGGCTTCCTGGGCACCCGCGACAAGGATGCTGCTGATCCACGCCAGGCCAATGCCGGTTATGTGCGCATGGATAATGCCACCCGCACTACGGAATTCTGGAATGCCGGCGCCGGTACATCATTGGCAGAATGCTGTTTCGCACCGAAACATGACAATGCCAGGGAAGGAGAAGGTTACCTGATGGGTGTTGCCACGCGGCAGGATGAAAATGGTCGAGGTGATCTGGTTATCCTGGATGCTGAGCATCTTGAGGATGGTCCAGTGGCAGTAGTACATTTACCTATTCGTGCCACCGGTCAGGTACATGGCTGGTGGGTGCCTGAGTCCCAGATGCCGCAGGTTTAAAAACCAGAGGGAAGAGACAAGGGGCAAGAGACTAGAGACAAGCAATCAGAGAAAGTCGGCGGGTGATTCCTCCGGCTTTTTTTGGCTGTAAAAGAAAGTAAAATTTATAAGGGAAATTATCTATGCGTTTATCTTCGTTATTCACCGCTTTACTGGTGTGCGTTTCCATGACAAGTGTTGCCCAGAATGCGGCTGAGTGTGCGGCACTGACGGGCTTTTCCTTACCGGGCTATCAGGTGGAAGTGACCAGTGCCCAGTGGTTTGATGATCGTTCTTTGCCCGGTGGTTTTAACGGGCCGGGGATGGAACTGCCGCCACACTGTCATGTGGAAGGCATGATCGACAGACGTATCGGTGTGAATGATGTGGAATATGGTATTGGTTTCGCGCTAAATCTGCCTGCCAACTGGAATGGTCGATTTTTATTTCAGGGTGGTGGTGGTCTTAATGGTACCGTTAGCGAACCTGTAGGTGCGCAGGTTGCCGGTGGTCGTGCGGCCATTCAGCAGGGCTTTGCGGTGGTCAGTAATGATACCGGGCATCAGGCCCAGGGGCCTTTTGACTCCAGCTTTTTTGACGACCAGGAAGCCACACTGAATTTTTATTACAAGGCGAATCCCAAAGTTACTGAAGTAGCCAAACTGCTCATTAGAGACTATTACAAAAAGGACATTGCCTACAGTTACTTTGTTGGTTGTTCCACCGGGGGCAGGGAAGGCATGTTAATGACCCAGCGCTACCCCACCTATTTTGATGGCGTGGTGTCGGGTGCCCCGGCCATGCGTACCAGTGTCTCCAATATCGGTATTCGCTGGGTAGGGGTTCAGTTGAACCAGGCTGCTCCCAGAGATTCCCAGGGCTTGCCGGTACCGGGCCCCTTGCTGGATGAAAGCGAGCGTCGCCTGGTGATTGATTCCCTGCTGGCCCGTTGTGATGCACTGGACGGGACAGAAGACGGGTTATTGTTTAACCCCAAAGCCTGTGATTACGATCCGCGTCAGCTTGCCTGTGGTATTGGCACCTCCACGGACAACTGTCTGGCACCCGCCAAGGCCGATGCCATTCACATGGCCATGCAGGGCCCCAGTGACTCCAGAGGATTCCAGATCTACCCCGGCTTTCAGTATGACCCTGGCATGGATGATCCCGGCTTTATTGGTGGCATTCTCAACAGTACCAACAATCCCCCGGAAGGGCCCGGTTCAACCGGTGTGCTGGAATTTGATATTGATGCAGCAGTGCTGGCCTCAACGCAACCCCATTTGATCATGGGTGAAACGACTTCCGTGATGATGAGCAGCTTTATCGATGAAGGTGGCAAGCAGATTTTTTACCACGGCGCAGCAGACCCCTGGTTCTCGGTGAATGAAACCATTCGTTATTACGAGGAAATGGCGGCGTTTAACGGTGGTCTCGAAACAGTGCAAGACTGGAGTCGTTATTTTCATGTGCCCGGTATGGGCCATTGCCAGGGCGGGGAAGACACCCTGGATGCCTTTGATATGTTAACGGCCATAGTGAATTGGGTGGAGAACGATACACCCCCTGAACAAATCATCGCCACCGGCGCCAGCATGCCCGGAGTCTCACGTCCATTGTGCCCCTGGCCGACTTATCCCCATTTCGATGGCAGCGGCGATATAACCGCCGCAGAAAACTACAGTTGTCAGAATCCGGAATAGGATGATCCCATGATGAAATTTTTTCAGTTATTATTGCTCTATACCCTTATATGCCCGTCTTTGGTTCAGGCCCAGGAAAATATGGATAACTTGCAGGCAGAATTTGTTTTTGAAGTGCGGGCAGAGTTAAGTCCTCCTGAAGTATTGGGCCAGTCCAGCGATGGCGTGCGTCAGGCCATTCCCATTACCGGTGGTGATTTCACAGGGCCGGGCATTAACGGCGTCGTGGTTCCCGGTGGGGCGGACTATCAAACGCGACGCCCTGATGGCGTAACCGAAGTGGAAGCCATCTATATGATCCGTACTGACGACGGTGTGCTTATCAATGTTAGAAACGACGGTATTATCGTCCCCGGCGACAATGCTGCGCCGCCCTATATAAGAACCACGCCGCGATTTAATGCTCCGGTTGGGAAATACGACTGGCTCAACAAACATGTCTTTCTCAGCAACCTGGTAGTGAAGCCGGAACGACCCGGTATGGTTTTTGTGCAGATTTATAAGGTACTGTAAGTCATGGTAAAGAGATTTCTATTGCTGGTGTTATTGACCCTGCCACTGTCGGCACTGGGGCAGGCGCTCTCTGTATTGGGCGGTGATGCCTGGGCCAGGGAATGTTTTGATAATGCCAATTATGCGGCTTCACACCCTCCTATTGTCAGCAGGGCTTTATTGGAGCCCTGTGATTCCGCCCTGGACTACGGCACCCTGAGCCTTGCTGACCGCGCCGCCACCTATTCCAATCGCGGCATCATCAGGGCAGCCAGCAAGGAAATTACCCAGGCCATGCTGGACTACGAAAAGGCCATGTCCATTCGCCCGGAAACCCCGGAAATCTATGTCAATCGCGGCAATGCCTATTTCCTCAACAGGGACTATGCCATGGCCTTGGAGGATTACGAAGCGTCGCTGGCGCTGGGGATAAACCAGTTACATTTTGTGCGCTATAACATGGGCATGACCTATGACAACCTGGGCAACCTGGACCTGGCGGAAGAGCAGCTTAAGCTGGCGCTAATGATTGAGCCAGGTTGGGATCTGGCTGAAGAACGTTTGCAACGGGTGTTGGAGAAGAAGAAATAAGCAGAGGTAGAAAAATAAGTCTGTCCCCTTTTACTCTTTTACTCTATCTCTCTACAAGGCATTGGTAACGCGAAAACCCAGGTAATTACGGCCGCGTTGTGTCGCCGGATAAGGCGCGCCGCGGCGAGCGGAGCGTTGCATGTAAGGGTTGCTTAGATAGGTATCACTACGAAATACCCGGTTGGCACATTTGCCATTTTTATTGGCAGAACCGTCCCGTGGTGCATTGGCAAAATCGGCCTAGTAACAATTCTCGACCCATTCGAAGATGTTGCCGTGCATATCATAGACACCAAAGGCATTGGTGGGAAAGGATTTAACCGGCGAGGTTTCGTCAACCCAGACGTCATTTTCAGATTTCTCATCCCAGTTTCCCAGCTTGAGAGCGGTTTCGGTATTTCGACTTGCAAGACTGACTACAAGCGGGATATTTGAACCGGGTAAGTAACTGGAGGGGATGTGGATGGCAATATTTCGCTCTATCCCCTGGTTCATAATGGATAATTCTATAGTTTCTCCGCCATGTGCAGAAATAGAAGTCATCGCTAATACGAATTAAAAAGATCGGCAAATGCTTGTTACTCCATACCCTTGCATGGCTACACCTCTTTCATTGTATAGTTGATGTGGCACTGAGATATTGCGCGTAACATTATTATGCCGAGTGGGCTCTAATCTTTTCTAAAATAATGCACCCGGCTACTAACCGCATCGGCAATATACACATCCCCGGCATCATCCACCGCCATGTAATGCCCTTCACCGAATTCACCCAGACCATCGCCTGGGCGTCCCAGAGTGCCCAGCAGGTTACCTTCCATATCTAGTTTTCCCCATTCGCCGTCGAAGCCTGAGGTCATGTACATAATGCCGTCGTCGTGGAGGTAGAGGCCGCAGATCATGGCGTTGTAGTTCCATTCATCGATGTAGGTGCCGTTGGTATCAAAAATCTGCACGCGGAAGTTTTCACGGTCGGCCACATAGAGGCGATCATCGCTGTCAATTTCTATGGCGTGGGCGACGGCCAGTTCACCGGGGCCGGTGCCGCGGCTGCCCCATTGCATGAGGAAGTTGCCGTCAGCATCGAATTTAAGGATGCGCGGTTCGCCGCGACCATGACCTTGAGCGATATAAAAGTTGCCCTGACTATCAAAGGCGATGTCATTGGGCTGGTCAAATAAATGCGTGCCGGTACGTTCATCCCAGACGCCGTTTTCACCCGGTGTGCCCAAAGTCATCAAAGGATTGCCATCGCGATCCATCTTGACCACGACATGGGTACCAATATCCGTTACCCAGATATTTTCGTCAGCGTCCAGGCGCAGGCCGTGGCTGAAGGTCCAGGTGTCGCGGGGACCAAAGGCGCGCAGAAAGTTGCCCTCGTTATCAAATTTCAGCAGCGGGTCTTCACCACGATGCAGGATCAGCATGTCCTTGTGGCTGTCGATGACAATGCCGGAGACCCGGGCAAATTCGAAGTTGTCGGGCAGGGTGAGGGCCTCGCTGACGTCCACCGGGGTATAACCTTCAAGCGTGTAGGAATTAAGGGGTATCAGCTCGCGATCAGGCCGCTGTGCCAGGGCCGGCAGTGACAGGCAGTATGCCAGAACAGTGCAGAAAGTAAGGGGGTGGACTAATCTCATTACGGTCTCCTTGGGTGAGGCAAAAGTATACCCAGTTCACGTTTACAGGGGAACGTATAGGGGAAAATGAAACAACCTGCTTATTTGAACTGTCTTGTACATAAGCAGCAGTTAAATTATTCTGCCTGTATTGAATTGGAGTCTTGTGAATGTCTGAAAATCAACATAACTGTCCTCAATGCAGCCGCAAAATCATGCAAAGTATTTCCAACCGCTGTATGTATTGCGGTGCAGATCTGCCGGAAGAGCACTACCTGACGCAGCAGGAAAAAAATGCGCTGCTGTCCGCCAAGATGGATCAGTTCAGGCAGAATGAGGAGAATGCCGATAATATTATCAGCTCCCTGCGCAAGGACTTTGCGCTACCTGAAAAGAAAGTCCGTAAAAATCGTAAAGACACGTGTAAGGATATAAAGGACAGTCAACAAGAAAACGCTGCGGTAATTGCCGCAGCGCTGGCCAGCATCAATAGTCAAAATAAAGATGGTGGCAATAATTCTTCAGAGTAGGTGTGACACTTCATTCGAAAGCGTCAGGTTCAGGCCTCAGAAAATTCTTCTGTATCAATTTCTACCTGAACGCCGGCAGGGTATCGAGGCCCGGCGACGGTTTCGGTATTGATCAATTCATCCAGCTTGCTCATGGTAGCGGCATCCAGAGATACCTCCAGTGCGCCAAAGTTTTCCACCACATACTCAGTGTGCTTGGTGCCGGGAATAGGGATAATGTTGTCATCTTTCTCCAGCAACCAGGCCAGCGAAAGCTGGGCAGGGGTACAGCCAACGTTGTCCGCTATTTTTTCGTACCGGGCATACAGCTCCATATTTTTGGCATAATTTTCCGCATTGAATCGGGGCATGTTCAAACGTAAATCACCCTGTTCCAGTTGCGCGGCAGGGTCCGTGAGTTTCCCGGTGAGAAAGCCTCGGGCCAGTGGGCTGAAAGCGACAAAGGTAATCCCCAGTTCCTTACAGGCATCCAGTACGGCAATTTCCGCATTACGACTCCACAGAGAATATTCTGTCTGAATCGCCGCCATGGGGTGAACCGCATGAGCCTTGCGCAGGGTGTCAGCGGAAACCTCGGAAATACCCAGAGTCTGAACCTTGCCTTCTTCTACCAGGCGCGACATCTCGCCGATACTTTCTTCTACCGGGATGCTCTTGTCCCATCGGTGCAGGTAATACAGATCGATCACATCGGTCTGCAGTCGTTTCAGGGCGTCTTCACAGGTTTTGCGGATAACTGCGGGACTGCCGTCAATTTTACGCTTGCCGCCTTCGGGGTCGAGAAAGATGCCGCACTTGCTGGCCAGCACATATTCATTCCGGCGATCCTTTAACACGCGGCCCAACAGCTCTTCATTCTTGCCAAAGCCATACAGAGCCGCGGTATCGAGAAAGTCATAGCCGATATCCAGAGCTTTGTGCAGGGCGATTTCAGCTTCTGCAATATCAGGGGTGCCATAGGCATGGGACATGCTCATGCAACCAAGGCCAATGGCTTTTACTTCAAAGGGACCGACTTTACGGGTTTGCATTATTACCTCTGTATTGGACTGTTGTGTTGAATGAATCAGGCGGAGAGAGGGGTGAGACAGTTCTCCGCCCAGGCTTCATTTAAAAAAGCAGCACGGCTTACTTTTGTGCGTTCAGGCACTGTTCCAGTTTATCCAGTGTCTCCATTGCGGACAGACATTGGGCAACGCTTGAATTAGGCTCGCGGCCTTCTTTAATGGCAGCAAAAAACTCCCGGTCCTGAAGCTCAATACCGTTCATGCTGACGTCTACCTTGCTGACATCTATTTGTTCTTCTGCACCGGTAAACAAATCGTCATAACGGGCCAGGTAAGTACCGTTGTCACCAATATAGCGGAAGTAGGTGCCCAGTGGACCATCGTTATTGAAGGAGAGGGAAAGAGTACAGATGGCGCCGGAAGGCACTTTCATGCCGATCGACATATCCATGGCGATACCCAGTTCCGGGTGATGGGGGCCTTCCAGGGCAAAACATTCGCTGACCACTTCGCCCGTCTGGTACTGGAACAGATCAACGGTATGACAGGCGTGATGCCAGAGCAGATGGTCAACCCAGCTGCGTGGCTCACCGGCTGCATTCATATTGGTGCGGCGAAAGAAATAGGTTTGTACATCCATCTGCAGGATATTCAATTCACCGGCAGTGATTTTGTTGTGTATCCACTGATGAGAAGGGTTGAAGCGACGTGTATGTCCCGCCATGGCCACCAGGCCACTTTTTTCCTGGGCAGCGCAAATGGCGCGTGCGTCTTCGATGGTATCGGCCATGGGAATTTCCACTTCCACGTGGATGCCGGCTTCCAGGCATTTGATGGCCTGTTCGGCGTGGACCTGAGTGGCAGAGGTGATAATGGCACAGTCAATATCCTGGGCCAGACACTCATCCAGATCAGTGCTCCAGTGGGGAATGCCCCGTGCTTCGGCGGCGGCTTTGGTGGCTTCATCGCGGCGGCCGCAAATGGAGACCACTTCAGCGCCATCAATCTTGTCGATACCGTCCATGTGTTTCTGGGCAAAAGCCCCATGTCCAATCATTAATACTTTCATTTAATAGCCTCTGAAAAAAATGGAATTTATTTGTTGAGATCGTCCAGCGTGTCTACATAGACAAGACCGGCTTCTTCCAGCCGGGGACGCATATTGTAAATATCCAGGCCCAGCTCGCCAGCCAGCAGACGCTCGCGCTTGGCGACTTCTGCATCCTCACGCTGTTTTGATTTGTCACGGACTTCAGCAGCATGTTCACGTTGCACCACACATACACCATCGCCATCAGCAACAATGACATCTCCTGGATTGACCAGTGCCCCGGCACAGACAATGGGTACATTCACTGAGCCCAGGGTTTCCTTGACTGTCCCCTTGGAGTGAATGGCTTTGGACCAGACCGGAAACCCCATTTCCTTAAGGTCCAGCGTATCACGCACACCGGCATCAATAATCAGGCCCTTGACGCCTCTGGCCATACAAGAGTGAGCGAGCAGGTCGCCAAAAAAGCCATCGGTGCTGTCAGCCGTAAGCCCAACTACCAGAATGTCGCCGGGCTGGCACAATTCGATGGCCACATGCACCATCCAGTTATCGCCAGGCTGAGCCAGAATGGTGACGGCACTGCCAGCAAGTCGGCCGCCGTCATAAACGGGACGCATATAAGGTTTCATCAGGCCAACACGACCCTGGGCTTCATGGACAGTGGCAACGCCCATTGATCCTAACTCGTCAATAACAGATTGATCG